>DAOTZP010000231.1:0-9857 GCA_034434265.1 Anaerolineales bacterium
CAAGTAAGGATGAGTGATGATGATACGCGGTTCAACCGGGAAGACCAGCGCGAGCTCAAAAATCGCGCCGCCGGTTAACGCGGCTGCCATCGTCCAAATCATCGTAAATTCATGCGTGGTGATTAAGTTGAAATATCCGCCTGTGAGAATTGCCAGCGAGGTGGTGAACAATGAATAAGCGCGCCCGGCGGGTTCATTGCGGCGCAAGCCAAAAATCCACAAACTGGCGGCGAGGAAGATGGCGCCTAAAACCGAAGGGATAATGAAATAAGTAACGCGGGCGGCATTGGAAAATGGGTACAGGGTGATAAACAACAAGCGCTGCCGTCCATCCAAACCGCGCACGGCAACTTGCACATCTTCGCCCGGTACATGCTTGCTTAAAATCTGCCGAATTTGCTCGCTGTTTTGCACCGGCTCGCCATTTAAGGCAACCAGCTGCTCGCCTACGGTCACTTGACGAAACAAGGACCAATCGGGCAGGGAAGAAGAACTCATGCCCGTTCCGTTGAAGACAAGCGTATGCTCGTAAAACGCGCCGAGAAACGGCAACTGCATCCAGCGAAAGCCAAGATACAGTCCGAGCATAAATACAACCACCGCAGCCATCTGATATACAACCAGCAGCCATTGCAAAACATTGCTGATGAACGCGCGGTATTGATAAAAAGCAAGTTGGATGTTACGCGGCATGCTTTGGGAAGTCATGTATGAATTTTACTCTACATCGCGGACATTCGTATATGGTACTTTCATAACAAAGGAAAAGAAACCGCCCGCGCGTGAAAATGCGCGGGCGGCAGCGCTGCTCTAAATATCCAGATTGCGGACGCTCTTGGCGTGGGTTTGGATGAACTTCTTGCGCGGGTCCACCGCGTCGCCCATGAGCATGTCAAAGGTGCGGTCGGCTTCCGCCGCATCCTCCACCGTCACCAGCAGCAACGTGCGGTTTTCGGGATTCATGGTGGTTTCCCACAGCTGTTCGGGATTCATCTCGCCCAAGCCTTTGTAGCGCTGAATGTTGACTTTATCTCCGCCGCCCAATTCTTTGAGCGCCTTGTCTTTTTCCTTGTCGCTATACACATAGCGGACTTGATTTTTATACGCCAAACGGTACAACGGCGGCTGGGCAATGTAAAGATGCCCGTCTTCAATCAGCTTTGGCATGTAGCGGAAGAAGAAGGTCAGCAGCAGGGTGCGGATGTGGCTTCCGTCCACGTCCGCGTCGGTCATAATAATCACGCGCCCGTAGCGCAAGCCTTCGATGTCAAAGTTGTCGCCGATGCCCGTCCCCAGCGCGGAGATGAGCGACTTGACTTCGTTGTTGCCCAAAATTTTATCCAGCCGCGCGCGCTCGGTGTTGAGAATCTTTCCGCGCAAAGGCAGGATGGCTTGAAAGTGGCGGTCGCGTCCCTGCTTTGCTGAGCCGCCCGCGGAATCGCCTTCCACGATATACAGCTCGGTCTTGGAGGAATCGCGCTCGGAGCAGTCCGCCAGTTTGCCGGGCAAAGTCAAAGATTCCAGAGCGGACTTGCGGATGACCAAATCGCGCGCCTTGCGCGCCGCGTCTCTTGCGCGGGCGGAGGTAAGACACTTGGAGACAATCGCCTTTGCCGCCTGCGGGTTCTCCTCCAAAAATGTCATAAACGCTTCGCCAACGACTTGCGTCACATACGTCTGCACTTCGGGATTCATCAATTTGACTTTGGTCTGCGACTCAAACTGCGGACCCGGATGTTTGATTGAAACAATCGCGGTCAGCCCTTCGCGGGTGTCATCGCCGGAGAAGTTCGGGTCGGCGTCTTTGAGCAAGCCATTCTTGCGCGCGTAATCGTTGATGACGCGGGTAAGCGAGGAGCGCAAGCCGGTTAAGTGTGTGCCGCCGTCAATGGTGTTGATGGTGTTCGCAAATGAATACACCGATTCAGTGTAGGCGTCGGTGTATTGAATCGCCGCCTCAATGCCGATGTTTTCCACTTCTTTTTCAACATACACCACAGGATGCAAAGTCTCGCGGTTGCGGTTAAGGTAGCGCACAAAAGAAGTGATGCCGCCTTCAAAGTAGAAGGTCATTTCGCGGTCGCTGCGCTCATCCACAAATTTGAGCGTCACGCCGCGGGTCACAAACGACATTTCGCGGAAGCGCTGCACCAGCGTATCAAAACGAAAGTCAATATCTTCGGTGAAAATTTGCTTGTCAAACTTAAACGTCTGCTTTGTGCCGGTCTCTTCCTTGGGAACTTTGCCAATTTGCTTAATTTGACCTTGCGGAACGCCGCGCTTGTATTCCTGCCGCCAATGTTTGCCGTCGCGCTTAATTTCGGTGATTGTCCATTCCGAAAGCGCGTTAACCGCGCTGATACCCACGCCGTGCAAACCGCCGGAGACCTTGTACCCGCCGCCGCCAAATTTGCCGCCCGCGCCAATGACCGTCATCACCACGTCCACGGTTTCCATGGGGTTGCCGTTGGCGTCCTTCTTGGAAGGATGCGGACCGACGGGAATACCGCGCCCGTTATCTTCCACGCTCACGCTGCTATCGGGGTGAATGGTGACATTGATGCGCGTGCAATAACCCGCCAGCGCTTCGTCAATGGCGTTATCCACCACTTCATACACAAGATGATGCAAAGCCTTAATATCCGTGCCGCCCACATACATGCCGGGGCGCTTACGCACATGCTCAATACCTTCCAATGCTTGAATTGAACTGACATCATAATTTACAGAATCAGCCACAGAAACCTCCAAAAAAATGTTGCGAATCGTCAAGCGGTTTTTGCCGCCATTTTTGCGGATACCGCCTTCATCCACACAAACAAATCGCGGTAGTAAATGAAACTGGCGGAAAGCAACGCGGTTGCCACAAAGGATTGTCCGAAAATGGCAAGCAGGGTAATCCAGGAATCTGGCGGCGCAAAATACCACAGAAAATTCAGCCCGACCGTGAGCAAAAAGACCGTCAGCACAAACATGCTGCTGGCGGGCAGTGAAGCTCGCGTCAACCGCAGGCTGTTTAATACCGAAACAAAAAAATTTTCCCCATGCACAAAAATCCCATGCGGCAGGAAATACAGCGGCACAATTGCCCACATGGAAACAAACGCCAGAAATAGCATGGCAAGGTTGGCAAGCACAGGGTTAATTTGCACCAGCGCCGCCATCACAATTAAAGCGGGAATGGCAAGCGCAAAAACAAATATGCTCCATGCAATTGAGATAAGAATCGCATGAAAGACGGAAAAAAACAGCGAAGCGGGCTGCTGCCAGTTTGTGCCGTGAAAAGCAGCCTGCGCCACCTGACGGAAATACACGCCGCCCAGCGCCCAGCCAAACAAATTGAAAAAGACCAGCCCGCCTAAAATGCCAAACGCGCCGGTTTGCCAGACGAATGGAACTCCCAGCGGAGTGTGCGCGTCGGCGGCAAACTGCAAACTGGAAACGCCAACCGGCAGCGTGCGCAGCAGCCAAAAGAGATTAATTTGCGGCAAAACTTCTTCATACCAGCCCAGCCCGCGTTGAATCTCTTCCGCGGAAAACCCGCCGCTCTGCCAGGCAAGAATCAACTGGTCGCGGATGGAATAAAACAAGTCATCCATTTGCAGGCGCGGACCGAGCCAAAAAAACAGGTTGAACAGCAACGGCAAAAAAATCGCGCTAATGCGCGATGCAATTGCATCAAACCCCAAACGGATGGATTGAATAACGCCGGGGGGACGGGGCATATTTTCGGCTTGTGAAACTTCCATAACAGATTGATTCTACCATACCCGCTTGCACTTGCCCTGCTCACAGGTTACAATTTTCCCATGCAAAAGCAATTTTCCCTGCCACAGGCAGACCGCGTAGGCATCTTAATTGCATCCATCCTGCTGACCTACGCCATCACCCAAATCATCCGCTCGCCGCAGATGACGCTCACCATTGAATTGCCCGGCTTTTATTTTGCCTATCCGCTGACCATTGGCACAGGCATGACCATGCTTGCAGCCGCGCTCAGCGCCGCAGGGATGAGGTGGTTAATGAGCGGCATACAGACAGAGGTTTCGCCCATTGAACACCTAATTTTGCCGACTTTAACAACCTTTGTTCTCGGCGGTTTTTTGCAACTGCTCTCGGGCGCAGCCGCATGGTGGGTTGGGCTGGCATTTAGCGGAATTTTGCTGATGGGCGTGTTTCTCGCTGAATATATTACGGTTGACGCCGCCTCCCCCCTTTATGGGTTTGCCCGCGCCGGGCTGACTGCGCTGGCGTATGCGCTTTTTCTCATCACCGCCGCTTCGCTGCGTTTTTCCGGCTTGCGAATGTTTTTACTCGCCCCAGCCATCTTCTTTGTAGCGGGCTTAATCAGCCTGCGTATTTTGCATTTGGATGGGGCGGACCGCTGGGATTTCCCTTGGGCAACCGGCATTGGGATTGTTTGTATGCAAATTGGCGCGGGGCTGCATTACTGGGGCATCACCCCCCTGCAATACGGGCTGGGGTTAACAGGTCCGCTGTATGCGCTGACCATGCTTTCAAGCAGCCTTGCGGAAAATACCCCCCTGCCGCGCGCAAGCATCAACCCGGCTGTGATTATCATTTCCGCGTGGATTGCGGCTGCGCTCATCAAATGACAACCCTGCCTTTTTGCAGCAACTTGATTAACAACGCAGCGAGCGTCTTGCAGCCCTCCATGTAATGATTGCAGCAACATATGAAAATCTCTTTAACGCTTACAGAAGAACAGCAAAACGCCATGATAGCGCACGTCAACTCGCTTGCGCCGCTGGAAGCCTGCGGGCTGCTTGCGGGCAAAAACTCCACTGTGGAAAAAGTTTTGCCAATCACAAATCAGGCGCAAAGCAAAGTCCGCTACGCGATGGAGCCGATTGAACAGCTGCGCGCCTTCGAGCAAATTGAAGCGGAAGGGCTGGATTTGCTTGGCATTTTTCATTCACATCCCGAAGGTCCCGAAGTTATCTCGCAAACCGATATTGCCGAAGCGTATTACCCTGTTGTATATGTCGTTCTTTCACGCAAAAATGAGGAGTGGAAAACAAGAGGATTTTGGATTGAAAACAACTCATTCAGCGAGGTGGATTTGCGCGTGATATAAAAAAGCAACCATCCCGCGTTTTGCGGGTTTCTACCATCAGACTACATTCGGAGGAACTTCAATGCAAATTTTGCTTGGTATTGGGCTGGTTATTTTTTCCTACGTCATTGGCTCAATTCCCTTTGGGTTGTTGATTGTGAAATTAAAAACGGGGAAAGACATTCGGGAAATTGAAAGCGGACGCACCGGCGGAACAAACGCCATGCGCGCGGCGGGGTTTTGGGCGGGGTTTGCAACCGCCATGCTGGACATTTTGAAAGGCGCAACAGGCGCGTGGCTGGCAAGTTGGGCAATGCCTGAAAATCACTGGCTGCATGTTTTCTGCGCGCTGGCGGCGATTATCGGGCATAACTATTCAGTCTTCCTTCCCAATTGGGATAAAAACGGAAAGTTCACCGGCTTTCGCGGCGGGGCGGGCGGCGCGCCTTCGGTGGGCGGCGCAATGGGATTGTGGGCGCCTTCCATCCTGATTATTTTGCCTTTGGGCGCCATCACCTTTTTTACCGTTGGCATTGCCTCAGTGACGACAATGGCAGTGGCGTTCTTTGCAACCATTATCTTTGCCGTCCGCGCTTCGCAAGGTTTAATGGAATGGGCGGATGTGTGGTACGGCGTGGGCGCGGAATTGCTGCTCATTTGGGCGCTGCGCCCCAACATAAAGAAATTATTTGAAGGCAACGAGCGCGTGGTGGAACTCAGCTTGCATGGATGGTTGAGGAAGAGGAAAGAGATAAAGAATTAGAGATTAGAGATTGGATATTAGAGATTAGAGATTGGAGATTAAAAAAAAAGAGACCTTTTCAAAGGCTCTTTTTTTTTCACAACTACTCTCTACTCAACTATTCTCTATCATTATCCCATACCTCTTCTTAATTTCGGGAATAAAGTAATCGTCGAAAAATCTATCCACATCGTAATCGGGCTTCCATCCCCATTCGGCGCGGGCGAGGGAATCGTCCACATCTTCGGGCCAAGAGTCCACAATCCCCTGGCGGCGCGGATTCGGCGCAAAGGTAATGCTCGCGCCCGGGAAGGCTTTTTCCGCCCGCTGGCGAAATTCATCGGCGGTGAGCGCAAACGCGGCAACGTTATACACCGTATGCGAAAGTTTTTCGCGCGGCACATCCATCAACATCAGCAGCGATTTAATCGCATCGGGCATTGCCATAAAAGAGATTTTTGTATCGGGGCGCACAAAGCATGAATACGGCTTGCCCTGCGCCGCGGCGTGCAGCATCTCAGGACCGTAGTCGCTCGTTCCGCCGCTGGGCAGCGTAAACGCGCTGATGAGTCCCGGAAAACGAATAGCGCGAAAATCAAGCATCACGGGCGGGTGTTCATCCAAATGCTTTTGACCGAAGTATTTGCTGTAATACAACCCCAACTTTTCACAGTACAACTTGTTGCATCCATACATGGTGTGCGGCGTGTTGTATTCCTCCTCTTTTACGCTTCCCGCTTTTTTCTTTGTCTCAATATTGGGCATACCATAGGCGGCAATGGAACTGGGGAACAGAAATTTGACCGCCTTGCCGTATTTTTCCGCGCGGTAGGCAGCCATCATCAACAACTGCATCGTGCCTTCCACATTGATGCGGTGCGCCTCCTCGGTGGCGACTTCCGCTTTGGAGGAAAGCGAAGCCGCAAGGTGAAATATCACGTCAAAGTCATAATCGTAAAACGTTTTTATTTTGTAAACCAAATCGCCTTGCACATGCTCGGCGGAAAGAGACTTGATGGAATCAGGCAGCGGCATAAAATCCGCCGTCACAATCCGATATCCGCCTTTCTTCGCCAACTCCTGCACCAACGCCTGCCCAATTTCGCCACAGGCGCCTGTTACAAGCGCTTGCTTTTCATTCATGGATGACTCCTTTATGCTAGAATAACTTTCAATTTATTTTACGACACATTCGATGAAACATTGTCACAAAATGCGCGTGATATTTTTACGTTTTTCGCTGTTTGTTTTTTTTCTTTTCACTGCTTCCTGCGCCGCGCTGGATTCTTTTCTTGCCGTTCCCACGCTTCCGCCGCCCACCGTCACGCCCACATCCACCGCCACGCCTGTCTGGTTTCCGCCAACGGTCACACCCTCGCCAGTACGCGAACTGACCCGCGAGCCAACTCCCGATATGCGCCCCAATCTCGGCGAAATTTTTTTGACCGATGATTTTTCGGATTCATCCACTTGGGATACGGCTGTATCCGACCAAGCCAGCGCGGATATTTTCAACGGGCGGTTGAATCTTGCAGCCCAAAGCGGAATCTACATGCTGAGTTTGCGCCGCGATACCGTGCTGACCGATTTTTACGCCGAATTGACTGCGCGTCCCAGCCTGTGCCGCGGCAAAGACAGCTTTGGCTTGCTTATCCGCGCCAATGCGGTGGCATATTATCGTTTTGCGCTATCCTGCGACGGCATGGTCGGCGCGGAGAGAGTCAGCCGTCAATCGCGCGAGACGCTGCAACAGCCCCTCCTCAGTGGTGATGCTCCGCTCGGCGCGGGAGAAGTGCGCGTGGGAGTTTGGGCGCAAGGCAAAGAAGCGCGGCTGTTTCTCAACGGGCGGTATTTATTCAGCATCAACGCCGCCGCCTACCCAGCCGGGACCCTCGGCGTGTTCGTCAACGCCGCGGGAACAACCCCAGTCATCGTCTCTTTTTCAGACTTAACCGTGCGCCATCTCACCAACCCTTGATGACCGATTACTGACTTACCGATTACTGAAATGCTCACCCCCGCCGACCTGCTCCGCCTGCCATGCACGCCCGACCTGCTCGAAGGCGGAATTGCTTACGCATTGCAAAACATTCCGCACAGTGTGGCATCATACGACCAAATCCGCCGCATTGTGGCAAACACGGCGGTGGAAATTGCGTTTCGGCGTTACCTTGCAAATCAAAATATTCCTTTTGAGGTTCAAGCTTCGCTGCCGATGAGCGAACACAACCGCCGCGATGTGATTCTCAACAGGCAAAGATGCGACATCAAATCGTTCTTCATCTCATATCAAACTCAAATCGCCGCCATGCGCCGCGACCCAAACATTATCCTCAACGCGCCCGCGCTTGTACTGGCGGATGTGGATGCGGGGGAAGGTCATTACGACAGCGACTTGTACATCTTTGCATTTGTTACAGGCTTAAAAAGCGCGCCGCGCGATATTCCAAAACTTGCCGCATCAAAACAGCCGCATTTTTTTACGCACATTCCGCCGCAAACATGGCGCGAGCCAGCGCGCTGGAATCCGCTGGGCAATTTGATTCTGAAATCGGAGTCAAATGCAAACGTGCAAGTCGAAATCAGCGGGCGGGATTCCTCGCGCGGGTTTATTTCCCAAACCATCAACTTAATGCCGCGCAGACGGACAATTCTCAAACATTCTTTTTATTCCATTTCATCCATTCATTTGCGCGGAATTCCATCCGCCCGAATTGGACTTCGCATGGAACAAGCTGCCAGCCCGTACATCATTCCGCCGGAAAAATGGGAAAACCTGTGGATATACGGCATGGAAATTGTATTGGCGGGCTTTCTCACGCGGCGTGAATTTCGCCAGCGGGCAAAATACCTGCCGCCCGGCATGAAAACATTTCAATACCGCCGCACGCGGGTAAAGAATTTATTTGTGCCTGTCTCATCCCTGCGTCCCATGCGGGCGTTGTTTGAGCGCATGAAAAAGCGAGAAGTATTGCTGTGCTAAAATAAAATTGATGGAATCACCTGAATCAACTTCCCCCCCAACCCCGCAGCCGCGCAAACCCGCCAGCCCGTTTTGGACCACGCTCGGCATTGCCATGCTGCTTGCCACGCTCTTCACCGCATGGACTCCGAACAGCCTGTTTGCAAACACGCTGCAAAAACAGCTCAACCTTCTTCTCACCCCGCAAGAACCCAGCGGCGGTTTTATTGCTTCACCCCAGCCGCAGTTGAGAATTGGAATCGTCGCCGGGCATAACGGAAACGATTCAGGCGCGGTCTGCACCGATGAAAACGGCAACGTGAATTTAACCGAAGCCGACGTCAACTTGAAGATTGCCAACATCGTCCGCGACCGTTTGATTTCACTCGGCTATCAAGTGGATTTGCTCAACGAGTTTGATACCCGCCTCAGCGGATACCGCGCCGTTGCGCTGGTTTCCATTCACAACGACTCATGCGAATACATCAACGACCAAGCGACGGGGTTCAAAGTGGCGTCTTCCATGGAAACCCGCGACCTGAACCGCGCCCAGCGCCTGACCGCCTGTCTGGTGGACCGCTACACCCGCATCACCGGCTTGACCTTTCACGCCGGGAGCATCACCGCCGATATGCGCGAATATCACGCCTTCTCGGAAATTGACCCGAATACCGTCACCGCCATCATCGAAACCGGGTTTCTTTATCTCGACCGCGATATTCTCACCCGCGAAACAGACCGCGTCGCCGAAGGGGTAATTCAAGGCATTCTTTGTTACATCAACAACGAAAGCGTGCAGCCGACTCCCATCCCAACCCTTGTGCAATGAAACATCAACGCAGCGCGCTTCTCCCCATTTTGATTTTTGTGCTGGTCTGCGCGGCTTTTGCCTCCGCCGTCTGGACTCTCGCCATCTCGGATGCAATGTTTGCCCAAGCCGCGCCCATGCCCACCCGCGAGCAGGCGTTTGGCAGCGTGTTTCTTCCCAAGCCAACCTACACCCCCAGTCCCCTGCCTACTTTTACGCCGCAGCCTACATTCACCCCCGCATACGCCCAAGCGCAAATTATCGAAGA
>DAOTZP010000232.1:0-12979 GCA_034434265.1 Anaerolineales bacterium
CAAGGCTCGAAATTCGCCATTCGTGAAGGCGGTCTCACCGTCGGCGCGGGCGTCGTCACCAAGATTTTGGAATAGCAGGTGAGTGATGATGGCGAAACAGAAAATCCGCATCCGCCTCAAGGCGTATGACCACCGCGTTTTGGACCAATCCGCCAAACGCATTGTCGAAACCGCCGAGCGCACGGGCGCCCAAGTTGTTGGTCCTGTACCCTTGCCAAGCAAGGTGGAACGATTTACAATACGTCGCTCGACTTTTATTGACAAAGACTCACATGAGCACTTTGAAATCCGCACGCATAACCGCTTGATTGATGTTTTAGACCCCGATTCTAAAACCATTGACATGCTGATGCGTTTGAACCTGCCCGCAGGTGTGGATATTGAAATAAAAATTTAATTTGCTTATTAATGCGCGGTTAGTAATTGGTAACTGGTAATTATCATCGCCAATTACTAACCGCCGATAAGAGACGACGCAAGAGTCTGACCCGGCGCGAACAGGAAAAAACGCTTCCCGGGCATTCTGACTGCGCCGTACGGAGATGATGCAATCGCTGCCCCGATTGACAGTCTCGTCAATATTTTCTAAAGGAGAAAACTGAGTATGTTGAAAGGGCTAATTGGCAAGAAGATTGGTATGACCCAGATCTTCGATGATAAAGGCGCGGCTTTTGCCGTTACCCTCATCGAAGCTGGGCCATGCGTCGTTACCCAGATACGCACGCCGGAGAAGGAAGGATATTCCGCCGTGCAACTGGGCTTTGGCGAAGTGAACCCCAAGCGATTGACCAGCGGTCAGCTCGGGCATCTCAAAGCAAATGAGATTTCCCCAATTCGCTTTTTGCGGGAGTTTCGCGCCAAAGAACACGGTTTGAAAGTGGGCGACAAAGTCACCGTTGCGGATGCATTTGCCGTTGGTGAGCGCGTGGACGTGATTGGCATTAGCAAGGGGAAAGGCTTTGCCGGCGGTGTGAAACGCTATCACTTTCACGGTATGAATGCCACGCACGGCACTTCAGACCGCAATCGCGCGCCCGGCTCCCGCGGCTCCGGCACTACGCCCGGCCGCGTGTATAAAGGCGCCCGCGGCGGCGGTCACATGGGCGTGGACCGTGTCACTGCTCAAAACCTCAAAGTAGTCATGATTGACCCTGAACGCAACCTGATTGCCATTCATGGCGCGGTTCCCGGCGGCAAAGGCAGCCTGGTGATGATTAAGGAATCGCGCAAGCAATAAGCGCGCAGGAAACGGAGCTGATAACCATGAAAGTAGATGTTCTTGATTTGAAAGGCAACAAGACCAGCGAAGTTGAACTGCCCGCGCAGGTCTTTGAAGCCCCCGTAAATGTTGATTTAATGCATCAGGCATATACCCGCCAAATGGCAAACGCCCGCCTCGGCACGCACGATACCAAAGTGCGCGGGGAAGTGGCTGGCGGCGGACGCAAACCCTGGAAGCAAAAAGGCACGGGCCGCGCCCGTCAAGGTTCGATGAATGCCGCGCAGTTTGTCGGCGGTGGACGCATCCATACGCCCCATCCCCGCAGCTATGAACAACGCATGCCCAAAAAGATGCGTCAGGCTGCCCTTCGTTCCGCTTTGTCTGTCAAAGCCAAAGAGGCAGGGATTGTTGTAGTAAACGGCTTTGATTTTGCCGAACCCAAAACCCGCGTCATGGCGGAAGCCCTGAACAAACTGGTTGGCGATTCCACCGCTTTGGTATTGCTGCCCGCCAAAGACCAGAATTATGAATTAGTAATGCGCTGCGCGGATAACATTGAATCTGCCAAAGTGCTGCTCGCCGGATATGTGAACGTCCGCGACCTGCTTGGCTTCGACAAAGTGATTATGCCGGTCAGCGCCATTGACGCGCTTGTCGCGCACCTTGGATAAAAGGAGAGAGACATGACCACGCAATATGATGTCCTCGTCCGCCCGCTGGTGACTGAAAAGACCAACCGTAATTCGAGCAAACTCAAACAGTATGCCTTTGTTGTCGCCAACAAAGCGACCCGCACGATGGTCAAGGATGCCATTGAAAATCTGTTCGATGTCACTGTGGAGCGCGTCAATATTCTCAACGCGCCCGCCAAACGCGGACGACGCAACAAATCCCGCCGTTTGCTGGTACGCAGACCTGCGTACAAGAAGGCGCTTATTACCCTTGCCGAGGGAAGCAAACCCCTCGAGATTTTTGAAGGGGTGCAGTAATGGCTGTTAAAAAATACAAACCCATCACTCCCGGTATGCGCGATATGACCGGGCATACCTTTGAGGAAATTACAAAGAGCAAGCCCGAACGCTCTTTGATTGTCGTCAAAACCAACCGCGGCGGGCGTAATGCACAGGGGCGCGTCACCGTCCGCCATCGTGGCGGCGGCGCGCGCCGTTACATCCGCATTGTGGATTTCAAACGCGATAAGCACGGCATTCCCGCCCGTGTTGCCGCAGTGGAATACGACCCCAACCGCACCGCGCGCCTTGCCCTCCTCTTTTATGCGGACGGCGAAAAACGCTACATCATTGCCCCGCTTGATGTTAAAGTCGGCGATACATTAATGTCCGGACCGAACGCGGAAATTCGCCCCGGCAACGCGCTGCCCATCAGCAACATTCCCGTCGGCACGATGATTCACAACATCGAAATGAAAGAAGGCAAGGGAGCGCAGTTGGTTCGCACGGCAGGCGGCGCGGCGCAACTGCTCGCCAAAGAAGGCGACTTTGCCCAAATTCGCATGCCTTCCGGCGAAGTGCGTCTGATTCATCAGGTTTGCTATGCCACCATCGGTCAAATTGGCAACTTGGACCATAGCAACGTGAAGCTCGGCAAGGCGGGACGCAAACGCCACATGGGCATCCGCCCGACCGTTCGCGGAACCGCGATGAGTCCGCGCGACCATCCTCACGGCGGTGGTGAGGGACGCCAGCCCGTCGGTTTGCCCGGACCGAAAAGCCCTTGGGGCAAACCCACGCTCGGCAAGAAGACGCGCCGCAATAAAAAGACCGACCAATATATTGTGCGCCGCCGCAGCAAGACAAGCCGCTAATTAGACGAGGTAAGCAGATATGTCACGTTCATTGAAAAAAGGCCCGTTCATTGAGCCGAAATTGCTCAAGCGAATTGAGGCTATGAATCAAAAAAATGAAAAGAAAGTCATCCGCACATGGAGCCGCGCTTCTGTCATCTTCCCGCAGATGGTGGGGCATACCATTGCCGTGCATGACGGACGCCGCCATGTTCCCATTTACATCACGGAAAACATGGTGGGACACCGTCTGGGAGAGTTCGCGCCCACACGCACTTTCCGCGGACATCAGGCTGGCGAGAAAGCCGCCTAAGGAGTGATGAAATGTCTGATATTCATGCAAAACTCAGCCACTTGACTCTCTCCGCGCAGAAGGTTCGCAGCGTGATTGACTTGGTGCGCGGCAAAAGCGTAAATGAAGCCATGGAAATTCTGCGCTTTGTCAACAAACGCGCGGCGCTTCCCGTCCGCAAGTTGGTTGCATCCGCGATTGCAAACGCCGAAGAAAACTTTGGCGTCAGCCGCGATGACCTTTATATTGCAAAAATCACCGCAGACGAAGCCCCCACCCGCAAGTGGCGTCGCTTTGGCGCGCGGGGTCGTTTCAAACCGATTTTACGCCGCAGCTCGCATGTCACTGTTGTGTTGCGCGAACGCGGAGCGTAAGGAGAGTTTATGGGTCGCAAAGTACATCCTATTGGTTTTCGTCTCGGAATTAATCAACCTTGGGGCGGGCGCTGGTTTGCAGAAGGCAACACCTACCGCCAGCAATTGCATCAGGATTTCGCCATCCGCGCTTTGCTGATGGGCGGCTTATCCAAAGGCGGCGCCGCCGCTGCGGAAAAAGTCCGTGAATACCGCAAGCAAATGCCTGAAAGCATTCGTGAAGGCAAAGCGGGCATCTCCCGCGTGGACGTGGAACGCACGCCCGGCAAAATTCGCATCTCCATTCACACCGCCAAACCCGGCATTTTGATTGGGCGCAAAGGCGAAGGCGTGAAGAAGATTCGCTCGGCTCTTGAAGCGCTGGTTGGAAAGAAAATTGACCTGGACATCAAGGAAATTTCCTCCCCGGATACCGACGCAATGCTGGTTGCCCAAAACATTGCCGACCAGCTCGAACGCCGCGTTGCCTACCGCCGCGCCATGAAGCGCGCCATTCAGCAGGCGCTCAAACAGGGCGCCGAAGGCGTGAAGATTTTGGTCGGCGGACGTCTCGGCGGCGCGGAAATGTCGCGCGATGTCTGGCTGCGCGAAGGACGCGTTCCCCTGCAAACGTTGCGCGCAAATCTCGACTTTGCCACCGCCGAAGCATTAACCACCTACGGTCAAATCGGCATCAAAGTCTGGATTTACAAAGGCGAATCCGCAGGCGTTGAAGTGGAAGAAAAAGTTGAAGCAACGGAAGGCGTGTACGTCAGCGAGTAATCGCGGCGCGCCTGATAAGAGGTATGTGATATGTTAATGCCAAAACGTGTAAAGTGGCGCAAGCAGATGCGCGGCCGCATGACAGGAAAGGCGCTTCGCGGCGCGGAAATTTCCTTCGGCGAATACGGTCTGCAAGCGCTGGAACCGGGCTGGATTACCGCCCGCCAAATTGAAGCCGCCCGCCGCACCATTGTGCGCGGAATGAAACGCCGCGGCAAGGTCTGGATTCGCATTTTCCCTGCCAAGCCCTACACCCACCGCCCGCCCGAAACCCGCATGGGTTCCGGCAAAGGCAACGTGGAATACTACGTCGCCCCCGTCAAACCCGGACGCATCATGTTTGAAGTCAGCGGTCTGGCGGAAGACGTTGCCATCGAAGCCTTGCGCAGCGCAATGTACAAATTCTCCATCAAGACCAAAGTGGTCAAGCGCGTCTCGGAAGGAGAATAAAAAATGAAACAAACAAAAGTTGCAGATATTCGCAAATTATCGGCGGAGGAAATCCGCGCCAAGCTCGCGGATGCGCGCGAAGAACTGATGAAGCTGCGCTTCCAGCAGGTGACCGGTCAACTGACCGACACCAGCCGCGTCCGCGCCTTGCGCCGCGAAATTGCCCGCATGGAAACCATTCTGCGTGAGGCAGCCAAAGCAGCTGTGGAAGGTGCAAAATGAACAATCGTCGTCGTTTGATTGGTGTTGTCACCAGCAATAAAATGACAAAAACCGTCGTGGTGGAAATCACCCGCAAGTTTCGTCACCCGCTTTACAAAAAGGTCGTCTATTCCAGCATGCGCGTAAAAGCGCACGATGAAATTGGCTGCCAGATGGGCGACGAAGTGCAAATTGTGGAAACCCGCCCGATTTCCCGCGAAAAACGCTGGGCAGTGGAATCGGTTATCAAGCGTGAAGCCCGCACGGCTGACCAAGGCGTAGGAGAATAAGCCATGATACAGCAGGAATCACGCATTAAAGTGGCAGATAACACCGGCGCGCGCGAACTGCTCGTCATTCATGTGATGGGCGGCTCCAAACGCAAATACGGCGGCATTGGCGATGTGGTCGTAGCCACCGTAAAATCCGCCGCGCCGCAAGGCTCAGTAAAGAAAAGCGAAATTGTAAAAGCGGTCATTGTGCGCTGCACTAAAGAGTGGCGCCGCGAAGACGGCTCGTACATCCGCTTTGACGACAACGCCGCAGTCATTTTGGATGCTGACGGCGAAAACCCGAGAGGCACACGCATTTTCGGACCCGTTGCGCGTGAACTGCGCGACATGGGCTACATGAAAATCGTATCGCTTGCCCCGGAAGTGCTGTAGGAGCGTAAACAGAATGAAAGTAAAGATTCGAAAAGGCGATACAGTAGAAATCATCAGCGGCAAGCTGGAAGACAAAGGCAAACGCGGCGAAGTGATTAACGTGCTGATAGACAAGCGCCGCGTCGTTGTGCAGGGTGTCAATATTCGCACCAAGCACCAAAAACAAGTGCAGACCCAGGCAGGGCGAAACATGCAGCCCGGCAGAATTCAATTTGAAGGGCCCATTGATATTTCCAACGTCATGCTCGTCTGCCCGAAATGCAACGAAGCCACCCGCGTCGCTGTGCAGCGCGATGATGAAGGCGCCCACCGCGTATGCAAAAACTGCGACGCCATGATTGATTAGGCTACGGAGTGAACCAAAATGAATAGAATGCAGGAACTCTATAAAAACGAAGTGGCGCCCGCCTTGTTCAAAACCTTTGGGTACAAGAACGTCATGCAGGTGCCGCGCATTGAAAAAGTCGTCATCAACATCGGCCTCGGCGAAGCAATGGACAACCCCAAAGCCATGGAAGCCGCCGTTGCAGACCTGACCCAAATCACCGGTCAAAAACCCGTGCAGACCAAAGCCCGCAAAAGCATTGCGAACTTCAAACTGCGCGAAGGACGTTTGATTGGCGCAAAAGTCACCCTGCGCGGACCGCGCATGTGGGCGTTCATTGACCGCCTGTTCAACATTGCCCTGCCCCGCGTGCGCGACTTTCGCGGCGTTTCGCCCAACGCATTCGACGGGCGCGGCAACTACACCCTCGGCTTGAAAGACCAGCTGGTCTTCCCCGAGATTGAATACGACAAAATTGATAAACTGCGCGGCATGGAAGTGACCATCGTGACCTCCGCCAAAACCGACGACCAGGCGCGCGCATTATTGAAACTGCTCGGCATGCCCTTTAGCGGCAGCAAGAAGGAAGCGTAACTTATGGCAAAGAAATGTATGCAATATCGTGAACTGCGCCGCAAACACACCGTTCAGGTGCGCAACCGCTGTCAACGTTGCGGACGCCCGCGCGGCTATCTGCGCCGCTTTGGGTTGTGCCGTATTTGCTTCCGCGAACTGGCATTGACCGGCAAAATCCCCGGCGTTGTAAAGTCGTCGTGGTAGGAGGAAGTCATGTCTTTCAATGACCCCATCGCTGATATGTTAACCCGCATCCGCAACGCTGTGATGGCAGGACACGCACAGGTTGCCATGCCAAACTCAAAAATGAAACTCGAGATTGCCAAAATCCTCAAAGATGAAGGCTTCCTCGAAAGCTACGAAGTTGTGGACGGCGAGCGCGAAACGCAAAAAACGCTGCGCCTCAAAATCAAATATGTTGGCGAGCGCCGTGAACGCCGCCCCGTGCTTTCCGGTTTGGAGCGCGTCAGTTCGCCGGGCCGCCGCATCTACACCAAAAAGACAGACATCCCCTGGGTGCTTTCGGGCATTGGCGTTGCCATTCTCTCCACACCCAAGGGCGTGATGACCGGCGCCCGCGCCCGCCAGCTGGGAGTTGGCGGGGAAATCATCTGTAAAGTGTGGTAGGAGGAAGAACGTGTCTAGGATTGGTCGTTTACCCATAGATATTCCCAGCGGCGTGCATGTGAACGTGAACGGCGTTAATGTTCACGTCAAAGGACCGAAAGGCGAACTGAAACGCGCGTTTTCCCCCTTGATTGGAATCAAGATGGAAGGCAGCCAAATTCACGTCACCCGCAATTCGGACGCCCCCGCTGAACGCGCCCTGCATGGCGCAACCCGCGCTGTCATTGCCAATATGGTGCATGGCGTAAGCAAAGGTTTTGAAGTCACCCTCCAAGTGGAAGGCGTGGGCTACCGCGCCGAAATGGAAGGCAAGAACCTTGCCCTGTATGTTGGTTATTCCCACCCTGTTAAAGTGGAACCCCCAGCCGGCGTATCGTTTGAAGCAGATGCAAAAACCCGCCAAATCAAAGTGCTGGGTTTTGACAAAGAATTAGTCGGACAAACCGCGGCAAACATTCGCAATGTGCGACCGCCCGAACCGTATCATGGCAAGGGTCTTCGCTATTTGGACGAAAAAGTCCGCCGCAAAGCCGGTAAAGCCGGTAAAGGAGCCAAGTAAACTATGGCGAATAAAAATCGTGCAATTGCCCGCGAACGCCGCCACGCGCGCGTCCGCAAGAACCTGTTTGGCACTTCTCAGCGCCCGCGCTTAAATGTCTTCAAGAGTCTTTCCGGCATTTATGCCCAAATCATTGACGACATGGAAGGCAACACGCTTGTTTCCGCCTCCACCGTGGATAAAGAACTGCGCGAAAAGGTAAAGGGCATGAAGAAAATTGAACAGGCGAAAGTCATCGGAAAGGCGGTTGCAGAACGCGCCAAATCCAAGGGCATTTCGGCTGTGGTCTTTGACCGCGGCGGCTTCCGCTATACCGGGCGCGTCAAAGCATTGGCAGACGGCGCCCGCGAAGGAGGCTTGCAGTTCTAAAACCTGCATGGAGAAATTATGGCAGAAAAGCAAACCAAAGAAATGCAAAAGTTTGAAGAACAACAGCCCGCGGACGGCTTTGAAGAGCGCGTAATAGAAATCGCCCGCGTTGCCAAAGTGGTAAAAGGCGGACGCCGCTTTCAATTCCGCGTCACTGTTGTGATTGGCGATAAAAAAGGAACCGTCGGCATGGGCGTTGGCAAGGCAAACGCAGTCCCCGATGCGATGCGCAAAGCATCCGAACGCGCCCGCAAAGACCTGCGCGAAGTGACCCTCGCCGGAACCACCATTCCGCATGAATCGCTTGGCAAAGTTGCCGGCGCAAAAGTCTTCCTGAAACCCGCCTCCGCAGGAACAGGCGTAATCGCCGCGGGCGGCGTGCGCGCAGTGCTGGAAGTGGCAGGCGTGCGCGATATTCTGACCAAATCCATGGGCAGCGCCAACGTGCTGAATGTCGTTATGGCGACCTTTGGCGCTCTGGATGGCTTGCGCTCCCCGGCAGCCGAAGCAGCCCGCCGCGGCAAACGCGCCGAAGATTTACTGCCTTTCTGGGAACGGAGAAAGAAACATGCCTAAGAAAGAAACCACCGGCAAAACCCTGCGCATTACATGGGTGAAGAGCGATATTGGTTTTACCAAAGACCAAAAAGCCACCATCAAAGCGCTTGGGTTACGCCGTTTACACCAAACCGTTGAGCATAAAGACACCCCTGCTGTGCGCGGCATGATTACCAAAGTCATCCACATGCTCAAAATCGAAGAGTAGGTTGAAACTATGAAACTACACGACCTCGTACCCAACCTTGGGTCCAAGAAAAATAAAAAACGCGTCGGGCGCGGAATTTCCGCCGGGCAGGGTAAAACCGCCGGACGCGGCACAAAAGGCGCGGGCGCGCGCTCTGGCGAAGGTGGTCATATCTATCGTCAGGGCGGCAACCTGCCTTTCTTCCGCCGCCTGCCGTTCATGCGCGGTGAAGGCTTCACCCCGCCGAATCAAGTCACTTATAACGAAGTGAATCTTGACCAGCTCGCCGAATCCTTTAAATCCGGCGGCGAAGTCACACTTGAAACACTGCAAAACGCCCACCTGCTGCGCGACCCGCGCAACCCGGTTGTTGTTCTTGGTCGCGGCGATGTGACCGTTGCCCTCAAAGTCCGCGTACACCGCGTCACCGCCGGAGCCAAAGCCAAGATAGAAAAGGCGGGCGGCTCCGTCGAATTGATTTCCTAGTCAAAGGATAGTTGCATGAAAACCACCTTTTCAGGCTGGCGTTACCTCTGGCGTTCCGAAGATATTCGCCGCAAACTCCTGGTCACGCTGGGTATTCTGGCGCTGTTCCGCTTTGCGGCAAATGTTCCCGCGCCCGGCATTGATTATGAAGTGTTGGCGCAATTTAAGCAGTTCTCGGCTGCCAGTGGCGGCGGCTTCCTCAGTCTTCTTAACCTGCTTTCTGGCGGCACAATTTTGAACTTTTCGCTGCTCTCGATGGGCGTGTATCCATACATCACCGCCCAAATCATCTTGCAGCTCTTAATCCCCATCATCCCCGCCTTGCAGCGCCGCATGGAAGAAGACCCCCGCGAAGCGCGCCGCTGGCAGGAAAAGTGGACGTACTACCTTGCCGTCCCGATGGCGGCATTGTCCGCAATTGGGCAAATCAACATCTTCAATTCCATATCCATTCAACAGTTTGGACAGGTCATCCTGCCTTTTGGATTGTTTGAAGCAAGCACCGCGCTCAGCTCTTGGACCGTGCTGATTGCCATGACCGCCGGCACCATGTTTGCCATTTGGCTTGGCGAGCTGATTTCCGAATACGGCATTCGCGGGCAGGGACTTTCCCTCATCATCTTTGCCGGCATCGTAGCGCAAATGCCCGCCAACCTTGCCTCGCTCCTTTCCGACGAGACCACGCGCTGGTTTATGCTGGCATTTGCTCTAATTGTCATTTCCCTCACCGTATTTGCCATTGTGTACGTCCAACAGGGACGCCGCAATGTTCCGGTGATGTACCCCGGACGCCGCATCGGCAACCGCATGTCCATGCCCGTCAAAGGCACGCTCCCGCTGATGGTGAATCTCGCAGGCATGATTCCCCTGATTTTTGCCAGCGCGATTTTACAATTCCCCGCCATTATTGCCAGTTATTTCACCCAAAGTGAAAACGCGGGCGTTCGCCAATTTTTCCTCAACGTGCAAAGTTTCTTTGGCGGCACCGGCACGAACAACTGGGGCTACTGGACGCTGTACTTCCTGATGGTTGTAGTGTTCACGTTCTTTTACACCTCCGTGCTGTTCGACCAGCAAAATTACGGCGAAAACCTGAAGAAATCCGGCGCCACCGTTCCCGGCGTACATGCGGGCGCGGCAACCCAAAAATATCTTAGCACAGTGCAACGGCGCATTACGCTGCCCGGCGCGGTCTTCCTTGGCGTTGTGGCAATCATGCCATTCCTTTTGGGTCTTTTGCTCAGCGCGTTTAACATTGCCGCGAGCTCCCAAACAGGGTTGTTCCTCGCCACATCTTCGGGCTTACTCATCGTCGTCGGTGTGGTGCGCGATACTTTTATGAACATTGACGCTGAACTTAAATTACACGGATATCAAGACTCACTTCTCGTCCGCTAAGGAATGCCCATGACGACCTTCATCGTCCTGCTTGGTCCTCCCGGGGTGGGGAAGGGCACCCAGGCAAAAATTTTATCCGAAACAATCCATCTCGCTCACATTTCCTCGGGCGACCTGTTTCGTGAAAATTTCAAAAACCAGACGGAACTTGGAAAGCTCGCCAAGTCTTACATGGACAAGGGCGAACTGGTTCCCGACGATGTAACCATCAACATGATTCGTGAAAGGCTCAAGCGCGAAGATTGCAGAGACGGCGCAATTTTGGACGGCTTCCCACGCACTCCCGCGCAAGCGGACGCGCTTGTGCCAATGCTCGCAGAGTTTGGCGGCAAAGTCAGCATTGTCCCTTACATCACCGCCGACGAGTCCATTCTGGTGGAACGCTTAAGCGGAAGATGGACATGCAAAGCGCAAGGGCACATTTACAATGAAAAGACCAGCCCGCCCAAACAGGCAGGCATTTGCGATGTGGATGGCTCCGAGTTGTACCAGCGCGAGGACGACAAGTCCGATACTGTTGCAAAACGCATCCATGTGTACCTTGAACAAACCCTGCCGCTTGCCGAGTATTACCGCGCAAAAGGCATTTTAGTGGAAATCAACGGCGCGCAGGACGTGGAGCAAGTCACCAAAGACCTGCTCGCCGTTTTGAAGAAGTAGGTAAACCGAATGAGCTGGGAACGCCAGATAAACGCAAAAACGCCCGAACAAATCAAAATCATGCGTGAAGCCGGGCGCATCAACGCAACTGTGCTGGCAAAAGTAAGAGAACTTTTACAACCGGGAGTGACAACAGCCGACCTCAACGCGGCTGCTGAGGAAACGCTGAAGTCATTCGGATGTGTATCGCCGTTCAAAGGGTATGGACGCCCGCCGTTTCCATCTTCCATCACCGTTTGCATCAATGACGAAATGGTGCATGGAATTCCCCATCCCAAACGCAAGTTGAAGGAAGGGGATATCGTTTCAATTGATTGCGGCACGGTTTACAACGGCTTCGTTGGCGACTCGGCTTTCACCGCCGGGGTGGGTGAAATTTCACCCGAAGCCCAACACCTGCTCGAAGTCACCGAAGGCGCGCTCTACGCAGGCATTGCCCAAATGCGCAAAGGAAACCGCACGGGCGATGTTTCAGCGGCGATACAAAATTACGTCGAAAGCCGCGGCTTGCATGTCACCCGTGAATATACGGGACATGGAGTCGGGCGCAAAATGCACGAAGGTCCGCAAGTGCCAAACATCGGCAAACCCGGCACGGGGTTATTGCTCCGCCCGGGGTTGACAATTGCGCTTGAACCGATGGTGCTTATCGGGACGCACGAAACCCGCGTCCTGCCGGACCAATGGACGGTTGTTTCTGCGGATGGTTCTTTGACAGCGCACTTTGAACACACGGTCGCTGTCACCGAAGGAGAGCCCCTCATCCTGACTGTTCTATAACATTTGCAGACGCCGAAAAGTATGGACGAAATAAAGAACAATCAGTATAATTAGAACTTTGGCTGTCAAAGTTAACAGTCATTGGCAAGCAAGGAGTTAAATTCAAATGAAAGTTTCCCCCTCCATTCGCAAGCGCTGTTCCAAGTGCCGTATCATTCGGCGCAAGGGCGTTGTGTATATCATTTGCGAAAATCCAAAACATAAACAAAGACAGGGTTAGTGTGGTGACCTATGGCAAGAATTGAAGGTGTTGACCTGCCCCGCAACAAGCGGGTTGAAATTGGATTGACCTACCTGTATGGAATTGGTCTGACGCGCTCTCAGGAAATTTTGAAGCAAACCAAAGTGAATCCTGATACGCGGGTTAAGGATTTAAGCGAAGCGGAAGTTTCCGCCATTCGTGACTATATTGCCAAGCATTACAAGGTTGAAGGCGACCTGCGCCGCGAAGTTCAATTAAACATCAAGCGTTTGATTGAAATCGGCTCCTACCGCGGCTTGCGCCACCGCCGCAACCTTCCTGTGCATGGGCAGCGCACACGCACCAATGCGCGCACGCGCAAAGGCGCCAAGAAAACCGTTGCCGGCCGCGGCCGCCGCAAGGGCGCCAAGAAGTAATTCTGTCCGAAAGGTATAAAGAGATATGGCTCAAAGTGTTCGTTCCACCCGCCGCGCCTCCGGCGC
>DAOTZP010000233.1:0-4659 GCA_034434265.1 Anaerolineales bacterium
GCAGCGCGTATGCCACATCGAACTTTGTCCCCGCCTCTGGAAGCGTTTCACCTGCGCCGCCCCACCACAAAATACTTTGCGCGTTTCCGTTTTCATCCGCCACATTTAACCGCAAATGCTCTTTGGTCTTGCCAATCACTGCAGCCGATTTTAATTCCACGCCGCGCGTTGCCAATATCAACGACGGGTTGCCCGCCCCAAACGGCGCAAGCGCTTCCAGCGCGGCGGCGAGTTCCAAATTTAATTCATTCAAATTCAACCATGCGTCAATTTGCAAGCTTGGCTCTTCGCGGGCAACTTCCCCCAACTGTTTTTCGATTGCTTTTCCCAGCCCAAAGCGGAATTTATCCAAATTCTCCGCATCCAGCGAGATGCCCGCCGCCATGGGGTGTCCGCCAAAGCCGCGCAATAAATCTTTTTGCGTGGCAATCGCCTCCGTAATGTGCAGCCCCTCCACCGAACGCGCCGAACCGCGCAGCACGCCATCCGCTTCATTAAACAAAATCGCGGGCTTGTGATATTTCTCCACCAGTTTGTTTGCCACAATGCCCACCACGCCGCCGGGCCACCCGCTGTGCGATAACACAATCGCGGGCGCTTCCAACCACTGTGGATTTTCGCGCAGTTTCGCTTCCGCCGCCTCATACACCTGTGATGTTAAAAATCTGCGATGTTGATTCAATCCCTCGATTTGCGTTGCCAGCACGCGCGCGCGGACGGGGTCGTTGGTCGTCAGAAGTTCCACGGCGGGGTTGGCGTCGCCCAGCCTGCCCAGCGCGTTCAAACGCGGCGCAAAGGTAAAGCCTATGGTCTCTTCCGTCACGGTTTCAAGATTCGTCCCCGATAATTCGGCAATGGCTTTCAATCCCAACCGTTCGGTTTTGCGTAACTGCTCAATGCCCCGCTGCACCAGCGCGCGCGTTTCGCCTTTCAACAACGCCACATCCGCAACCAGCCCCAGCGCAGCCAAATCCAACAACGATTCAATGGATACTGGCAACTGGTAACTGGCAATTAGAGATTCAGCCAGCTTATACGCCACCCCCACGCCCGCCAAATTCGCCAGCCGATGTTCAGCGGGCAGCATCTTGGGGTTGAGAATCACTTTTGCGTTTGGCAGCGTTTCGCCCAAATCATGGTGGTCGGTGATGATGACATCCACGCCGCGCGCGTTTGCATAATTCACCGCATCATGCGCGGTGATGCCCGTATCGCAAGTGAGCAGCAGAGTCACGCCGCCATTCAAAATCGGCGCAAGCGATTCAACATGAACGCCGTGACTTTCCTTGCCGCGCACCGGCACATAATATGTCACATCCGCGCCGAGGGTTTGCAGCGTTTGAACCAGCAGCGCGGTGGAGGTCTGCCCGTCCACGTCAAAATCGCCCCACACGCAAATTTTTTCTTTTTGATGAATTGCCCGCTGGATTCTTTTCACCGCCTCTCCGGCATTCTCAAACTGCGCGGGCGGAATCTCATCCGCGAACAAAAACGCGCGCGCCTCTTCGGGCGAGCGGATGCCGCGCCGAATCAACACCTGCGCTGCGAGCGGGTGAATCCCCAATGCGGCGAGCGAATCAATGTTAACGGGTTGCGGGTCGAGCCAGCGTGTCATGGATTATTTTTCATATCCATTCGGGTGGGACTTGTGCCACTCCCACGCGCTGGAAAGAATATCCTGCAAGTTGGTGAATTGCGGATTCCATCCCAGTTCGGCTTTGATTTTTTCAGAAGACGCCACCAACCGCGCGGAATCGCCCGCCCGGCGCGGATGCTCGATGGCAGGAATGGCATGACCAGTGACCCGCCGCGCGGCTTCTATCACTTCGCGCACCGAGAACCCGTTTCCGCTGCCGACGTTGTAAATCAGTTTGTCTTTTTCTTCCAATGCGTTTAGCGCCAGCAGATGCGCTGAAACCAAATCGGCAATGTGAATGTAATCGCGGATGCACGTTCCATCCGGCGTGGGATAGTCTGTGCCAAAAATCATCGCCGCTTCGGCTTGACCCAATGCAATGCCCAGCACGCGCGGAATGAGATGCGACTCCGGCTGGTGCGCCTCTCCGCGCCCGGGCAATGCGCCGCATGCGTTAAAGTAACGCAACACGGCAAAGTGCAAGCCGTGAATTTGACGATACCATTCAAGCGCCTGCTCGGTCATCAACTTGGTGTGACCGTACACGTTGGTCGGTCCCAGCGGAGAATCTTCGCTCAGCGGCGCATCGCTGGATTGATACACGGCGGCGGTGGAAGAAAAGACCAGTTTCTTCACCCCGGTTTGCACGGCTGCTTCCATCAGGTTGAGCGAGTTCATAAAATTATTGCGAAAGAATTTACCCGGGTCTTTCATGCTTTCACCGGCTTCAATAAAGGCGGCAAAATGCATAATCGCGTCAAACTTGTTGGAGGTCAGCGCCTCTGCGAGCGCGTGGCTGTCTTCCAAATTGGCATGAACGAAGCTTGCGCCCTGCGGCACGGCTTCGCGGTGTCCGGTGACGAGGGAATCATACACGGTGACGGAATGCCCCGCTTGAAGCAAGGCTTCTGCTGTGGCGGAGCCAATGTATCCCGCGCCGCCGGTGACAAAAATATTCATGAAAAAAAAGTCTCCTGTACTGAATTATATCTTACGGGCTTGGCGCATTTTCCGCCCAGTTTTGCGTGTACCAGCGAAAATATTGGCGGATGTGCGCGCCCCAGTAATTTTCGCTGTGGTCGCCTTTGAAGCGGTAAAAGGTGTGAACGTAATCATGTTCCATGAGCATTTGCTCAAAGAGCAGGGCGTTGCCCAGTTCCAAATCCGCTTCGCCAATGTCGTGCCACAGTTTGGGGCGCTGGTCTTCGCTCATGTTTTTGATGATGTATTCAATCGTTTCAATGCTTCCCCGCGCAAAGGACGGCGAATGCAGCCCGATTGCGCCAAAGAGTTGCGCGTTTTCGTATCCCAATTTGGCAGCCCACCCGCCGCCGCGCGAAAGCCCCCCCAATGCGCGAAATTGACGCTCATTGCGCGTGCGGTAATTTGCATCCACATAGGGGATGATATTATTGATAAACCGCGCGCCAAACTCCGCGCCTGCCGGCACATACCAATAATGGTCATCGGGCATGACGATAATGAAAGGCTGCGCCGCGCCGTTGTGAATCATTTCATCCGCCAGTGTTGCTGCGCCGATTCTCAGCCATTGGTCTTGGGTGTATGTCTGCCCGTGCAGCAAATACAACACGGGATACCGCGCATCTGAAAGTTCGTAACACGGCGGCAGGTAGATGAGAAAATCCTGCGCGGGATTGGTTTCCCTAATCGTCACTTTGCGAATTTCCCCCGGCGCGGTCAGGCATGGGTCTTGCGTGGGCGTGGAAGTGGGCGCGGAGACGGTCGGCAGGCGGGTTGGGGTTTCGATGGCAGGGCTGGTCGGCGCGGGGGTCGGCGTTTCCGCTTGCGCCGCAGCGCACGCCGCGAGCGGGAGAAAAACCAACAACAGAGATATAAATCGAATGGCTTGACGGGTATTCATCCTTCGCATTATACTCTTATGGCTAATCACGCCGCGTGCGCGTGATAAAAGTAAATATCGGGGCGTAGCGCAGCCCGGCCAGCGCGCTTGCTTTGGGAGCAAGAGGTCCCGGGTTCGAATCCCGGCGCCCCGACAAAAAGAGCCACAGAGACACAGCCCTTGTGACTCTGCGGCTTTTTCTTATGCTAAAATTCAATTGCAAAGGATGAACCCCCTATGGCAGATAAATTTGACGGCGTAATTGAAGCAGTCCGCATGAAGAACGGACAAATTCAATCGGCGCGCGTGTTTGAACGGCGCGGCGCGGCGTTTTCAGATTGGTTTTTGCTCGACCGCAAAGCCCTGCTTAACCGCCTGCAAAAAGGTCAGCGGTTTGTCACAGGCACGCGCAAGGAATTCTTTGGCAATCTGTTTCAAACAGGCAAGCCCGTATTTCTTGTCAAACATGGCGACCGCGAGTTCATTTCCACCAATCCGAACGCTTCGGGTGATGAACTCGAAAACGTTCCATTCTTTTAGATAGAAATTTACAAATTCCCATGAAATTGATTGACCTGACCCCCTTGCAAGATGAAAAAGGGGAATTCAACTTAATGGCGCGAATTCAGGGGATGCTTAAGTACGGGTTCGGCTGGTTTGCCGAAGTGCAGGCGCAAAAACTGCTCATCCCGCAACTTGAGCGCGTGCTGGAAAAAGGATTCGTCCTCATCCGCAACTTTAACCTGCCCGGCAGCGATATTGTCATTCCGCTGATTTTGATTGGCTTGGGCGGCATTTATGTCATTTATGTCGTCAGCGCAAAGGGACATTTTGAAGCCAAAGGCGACCAGTGGAACAAAGTGGATAGCGGCAGCCCGCAGCCTGTCAGCGTGAACCCGCTGGATATGGCGAAGAAGCTGACCAAAGCCCTGCAAAAATATCTCGAAATTCATAAAATTAAAGTCCCCGCTTCCATCGAACCGATTGTGATTGCAGTGAACCCCGGCGCGCATATTGATTCCATGCGCCCGATTGTGAAAGTGGTCAAAAGCGACGCAATTAAAGCCTTCGCCGCTTCGCTCATGCAGGCAACGCCCATTATGCGCCCTGAGCAGGTGAACACGCTTGCCGAGCGCATCATCAACCCGCCGCCCCCGCAGGA
>DAOTZP010000234.1:0-8749 GCA_034434265.1 Anaerolineales bacterium
GAGCGGGAATACGCAAGCCGCAATTACAGTTCGCCGTATAACTTAATGCGGTTTCTTCCCTCGTTTTTTGCCTGATACAAGGCGTAATCCGCGGCAATCAGCACGTTTTCCAAATCGCTGCCGTGTGCGGGGTAGGCGGCGATTCCCGCCGAAAAGGTGATGCCAAATTCCGACTCGTTGAATTTTATTCTTAAGTTTGAAATGGCTTGTCTCCACTCTTCCGCGCGCTCGCGGGCGGTGTGCCCGCTGGTGTTGTGAAGAATAATCAGGAATTCATCGCCCGCGTACCGGCAGACGACGTCGTCGCTGCGGCTCATGGCTTGAATGTGGCTTGCCAGCGCGCGCAGCGCGGCATCTCCGCCCGTGATGTGACCGTATTGCCCGTTGATTTCTTTTAAGTGGTCCAGGTCCAGCACGATGATGCTGATGGGGTAATTTTCGCGCATTGCCCGCGCGTATTCCTGCTTTAATGCTTCTTCCATAAAATAACGGTTGTATAAACCCGTCAGCGGGTCGCGGATGGCTTGCTCGCGCAGCGACTCTTGCAAGATTTGAATTTCGCGCAGCTGCTCGTTGAGCGTTTCATTGGCGTGTTTTAATTTTTCCTCGGTTTGCTTTCTTGCAGTGATGTCTTCCACAACCGCAATATGCGCGCTTGATTCTTCACCAGGCTTCCACATGGGCGAAACCGTCAAATTTACCCATACCACCCCGCCGTCCTTGCGGATGTATCTTTTTTCCAATGTAAACCCGCGATTTTCACCGCGCATCATTGCCTCTATCAATGCCCGGTTTTTTGTCACATCATCGGGATGCGTAAAATCGCTGATGTTCAAAGACGCCAATTGCTCTTTTTCGTATCCGGTTAACGCGCTGTATTTTTCATTGGCGCGGATAATCTTCCACGATTGCGTATGAATCTGCGCCACGCCCACGCCCGCCTGTTCAAAAATGGCGCGGAACAGTTTTTCGCTTTCGGCAACGGTTTGCTCCATCTTTTTGCGTTCGGTAATGTCCTGCATCAGCACAATCAAGTAATCTATTTCCCCGTTGGGCAGGCGGGCAACGCGCGCGGAAAGTGAAACCCAAACAATTTTTCCGCTTTTGCAAATAAACCGCTTGTCAATGTGATATTCGTCAATTTCCCCGCGCATTGCGCTTTCAAAGTATCTTAAATTTTCGGCAATATCATCGGGGTGGGTAATCTTGTCCCAAGTTAGTTCCGCCAGCTCTTCGCGGGTGTATTCCAGCATCCTGCACAGGTGATTGTTCGCCTCAATCCATCCTTTTTGCGGGGACGAAATGGCAATGCCGACCAGCGGAATCTCGAAATACGCGCGAAAACGGGCTTCGCTTTTCCTTAAGGCATTTTCCGCTTTTTTTCTGTCTGTAATGTCAATATGCGTGGCTGTCATGCGCAGCGGCTTGCCGTCTTTGTCGCGTTTTATCACCTTTCCCTGGTCCAGCACCCAACGATAACTTCCGTCCTTTGTCTTCATGCGGTATTCGTTGCGGTAATATTCCGACCCGCCGTTTAGATGTTCATCCAGTTTGCGCTGGGTTTCATCCACGTCCTCCGGGTGAATCAATTCCTTCCAACGTTGATACTCGCTGCCAATTTCCTCTTTTGTATAACCTAAAATTTCCGCCCAGCGGCTGTTGCGATGCACAACCCCTTCTTGAATTAACCAGTCTGAATAGCCAAGTTTGCTTCCTTCTATCACCGCCGCAAGGCGTTCAGCCGATTCGCGCGCCTCGCTTTCCGCTTTTTCGCGCCAAAAGGCGTCATCTTGCACAATTTGATGCAGTCTCCTGTTGAAAATCAAAAAAATGCCAAACGTCATCAGTATAAATAACGCTTCATGAATGATGATGGAAAGCGCATAAAACCCGGAATTCCAACTTGCGTTTTTTGCCTGCTGGAAAAAACCGTAATACGATGCAACGCCAATGAGAAAAAGGCAGTAGGCGGTAAAAACATACGCCAGCCTGCGCGGCGGCGCAAAATTCGCCCGCCTTTTTTTGCCGTTGAATAAAATCCAAATGCATTGCAGATAGATGATTGCCATCGCCGCTGAAATATTAATGGTGCGCGCCGGGAAATTCGGCTCAATAAAAGTGAAATAACCGTGCGCTGCAAGAAGTACGGCAAATACAAAATAACTTAAATACGCGCGTTTGGCGGGAGGCTCAATAAAAACTTTTTGAATACCGGTTTGCAGATAAATTGCCGCAAGCAAAATCAGGCTGCTGCTGAGAAAAATAAAAACATCCGCGCGCGTAAATTCGCACATTGCGGAAAAAAACACCCCGCCCATGTGCAAAGCGTAACTGGCTAGAAAATCCCCCAGTTCATGAAATGTGTTTCGATTTTGCGCCCATAACAAAAAAACCACCAGCGTTGCAACCACGCTGATGACAAAATAATTCCAAAACGCAGTTTGTACTTCCAGCATTAAATCATTATATGCCAGCTCGATTGTAATTTCTATTTACAAAAATGTCAGACAATGTTTGAACGCCTGCTTGCTTTTTCCACCAGATACACAATCGAGCGGTAATTTTTGCCCGTCGCTTCGCTCATCCCGATTTCACATGGGATGTTGGATGAGTAATAGCCGTCATAAGCGCGGATTTGCACTTCCCGCGCCTCTTTCTCCGCAGCCGATTTTGTCAGCTCGGGCAAAAGCAGCCCACGGTCCCCGGCGAAGGCGCAGCACCCCAATTCCAGCGGAACATCCGCCCGCCGCGCGCATTGTGTTGCGATGGACCGCATTTTGCCTTCCAGCCCAAGTTTTCGCGCCGAGCAGTTGGGATGCAAAACCACATCTTCCCCCAAAACTTTGATGTCTAATTTTGGCAGCGCAACATCATGCAAAAATTCCACGCCGTCCAAAATGCTTAATTCCTTCAAAATCATTCTGTCTTCGTCCGATAAATCATCGCCGCAGGTTTTGATTGTATGCGCGCAGGATGTCGTGTCAATGACGATTGGATATTTCCCCTTGTCCGACCATTCCCAAAACTGCATGAGCGTTTTATGCAAAGCCAGTTGATACGCTTCCTTGTATCCTTTGGAAGAAAAAGGCATTCCGCAGCAATTCCCTTCAACCTCTGCGGGGATGTGCAGTTTGATATTTGCGCGGCTGGCAACAGCAAGAAACGCTTCGCTTAAAGGTAACTCTTCGGAATTGGCGCTTCCCAACTGCCGCGAAACGCAGGAAGGAAAGTAAATGAAATCTTTTTCTTCCCCACTGCCGCGCGGAAGTTTTTTCGGCGGTTTGGGAATGGAGCGATTCCACTTTGGCAGTTTTGCGCGTGTAATTTTTTCCGCTGCAATTGAAATCAACTTCACCCCGTTTGCACCGATGATTTTCTCAGCCGCATGACCGAGCCTTACGCCCATTCCAACCGCTTTTTCCGCAACTTCAAAATGATTCACAATCCACTTTGCGGCTGCTTCATTTTTTACCTTCTCTGTCCGCAGACGTTTGATGAATTGTCCCGTGTTGATTCCCACCGGGCAGGCGGTGGCGCACAAGCCGTCCAGCGCGCAGGTATCCACTCCATCGTAGGCAAAGGCGGAGGAAAGAGAATCCATTTCGCGGGTGGATGAATCCGCGCTTTGCAGGCGGGCAAGTTCACGCTGAACGACAATCCGCTGCCGCGGGGTGAGAGTCAATCGGCGGCTGGGACATTTCGACTCGCAAAAGCCGCATTCAATGCACTTGTCAATTTCATCCGCAACCAGCGGTAGTGATTTAAGGTGACTTGCGTGCGCTTGCGGGTCGTCGTTGAGGATGACGCCCGGGTTGAGCATGTGGTCGGGGTCGAGCAAATCTTTCAGGTCGCGCATCACCGCGTATGCTTCCGCGCCCCATTCGGTTTCCACAAACGGAGCCATGTTGCGCCCCGTGCCGTGTTCGGCTTTGAGCGCGCCGTCATGCTTGCCGCTGACCACTTTCACCATATCGCGGATGAAAGCGTCAAATTGTTTTTGGTCCGCTTCGGTGTTAAAACGTTGGCTGAAAGAAAAATGCAAATTGCCGTCTTTGGCGTGACCGAAAATCACGCCGTCATCATAGCCGTGCGCGTCCATGATGTGACGCAAATCCATCACCGCTTCGGCGAGGTTTTCAACAGGGAAGGCGACGTCTTCATTGATGAAGGTTGTACCGGCGGGGCGCATTGAGCCAGCCGAGGCAATGATGCCCTTTCGGGGCTTCCACAGCGCGGCTTGCGCGGCGGGGTCGGAGGTGAACTCGACATCGTGAATCAATTTGAGGGTGGAAATCAGCCGCGCCGATTCTTTTTCAAAATGGCGCATGGTTTCCAAATCTTCGGCTTGATATTCCACCAAAATTGCCGTTGCGCCATCGGGCAGTTGTTTGAGAATGGGCGGCGCGCCTGCGTTGTTTTCCACCGAGCGCAGCGAAGCGCGGTCCATCATTTCCGCCGCGCGCGCGCCCGATTGTTTGATGGGATAAATCGCCGCCGCCGCATCGCGGATGTTTTTGAAATACAGTTGCCCCGTGTATTTGTAATTGAAGTCGGGCAGGGTGCGCAGCGCGGCGTTGGCAATAAAGCCGAGCGTGCCTTCCGAACCGATGAGGAGGTGAATCAAAATATCGAGCGGATGTTCAAAATCCAAAAATGCGTTGAGCAAATATCCGTTTGTATTTTTGGTTTGATAGCGGCGTTTGATTCGCGCCGCGAGCGTTTCGCCCTTGTATGTGGATGTGGAACTTAAGATTCTGGTTTTCAAGTCGCGCAGACCTTTGGCAATGTGCGGCTGCTCATTTTCAAACACAAGCCGCGCGGCGGGGCTGTTGGTATTCAGAACAAACCCGTTTGGCAGCACAAACGTCATCGAATGGATCGTCTGGTATGAATTTTCCGTCACGCCGCAGCACATCCCGCTGGAATTATTGGCGAGGATTCCGCCCATCATGCACGCGTCAATCGAAGCGGGGTCGGGTCCAATTCTTCTTTTATACGGTTTCAGCGCGTTGTTCAAAAACCCGCCCACAATGCCGGGCTGAAAATGAATCAAATGATTTTTTTCGTCAATCGAATATTCGCCCCAATGTTTGGAAACGTCCACCAAAATTCCATTCGTCACCGCCTGCCCCGAAAGGCTCGTCCCCGCGGCGCGAAACGTCATGGGAACTTTGTTGCGCTGGCTGAACTGAAACAACGCCTTTATCTCGTCAATTGAATTGGGCTGCGCCGCCGCTTGCGGAATCAATCGAAAGTACGAAGCGTCGCTGGCGTAGGCAATGCGGTCAATCAGCCTTGATTTAATTCGCTCGGCGGGGAGAATGGATTCGAGGTTCATGACTTAATCATAATGCGCTTTTCAAAAAAATAAAGTAAGATTCCTCCATGCAAAGCGTATCCCCCCGCAAACAAAACTTCGAGCGCGCCGCTTCCCTTTTTTTACTTGCGTTCATTTTTTTTCTTGTCCTCTATCTCTTCCGCGGCCTGGTTTTGCCCCGCAAAGATTTTTACAACGAACTATGGGCGCCTGCCTATTTGCTTGTGCGCGGCGAAAGCCCGTATAACACCGCGCCGCTGCACACCAACCTTCCCGCCGCGTGGCTGCCTATGGTCATTGGGTTTTTCTTTCCGCTGGGCTGGCTTGCCGAAACGCCCGCCGTTTATCTTTGGTACGCGCTGACCATATTTCAAATCGCCGCCCTTGTTTTCATCATTCAGCGCAAACCGACTCTTGCAAACACGCTTGCCGCCGCAGCCTTGTGTTTCTTTTACCCGATGCTGCTCAATCACATCAATCTTGGGCAGTTTTCCGTCACCGCCATGACGTGCTGGATTCTTGCGGTTTCGCTCTCGCAAAACAAATCAACGCCTTTTTATGAATGGATGTCCGCTTTTCTGCTCGCGCTGGCTTTATCCAAACCCCATTTGGGACTCCCCGCGATGCTGGGCTTTTCCTATTTCCATTACGCGGCGCGGGGCGGACTTCGGGCAATGCTTTTGCTCTGGCTGCGAACAGGAACCGCCGCCCTTGTTTTGACTCTTCCCCTTTTCATCGCATATCCCAATTTTATTCCCGATATGTTCGCCGCCATGCGCTCCAACCCCGTATGGTCATATCCGTCTTTGTTTGTTTTGTACCAGCGTTTTATTCCCGCCCTTCAATATCCATTGTGGGTTTTGACCGTACTCTCCGCGCTTGCGCTCAACTTTTATTTATGGAAGAAACTTCCCCCGCTCCCCGCGCTTTATTGGAGTCTCGCCCTTGTTCCGCTTGTTTCCCATTACGTTGGCAGCTGGGACTTTGTCCTTCTTTTGCCCTTGCTGCTTCACGCTTATCTTAACGCCGATTGGAAACAAAAAATCTTTCTCTGGCTTGCGTACATCATCGCATGGGCTTTAATGGCGCGGGTGCAAATGTTGGTTCCCAGCTACAATCATTATTTTTGGTGGGTTCCGTTGTGGTTTATGGGGGCATCCGCGCTGGTCACAAATTGGAAACGGTATGAACAGCGCGATAAAACAAAACCTTGATTATTTTTTCCGCTTTTCAAAAATCACCGCCCCGCTTGACTGATGGACTTTTTCGTATGCGGGGGAATCCTCCAATGAGAGGATTAATCCGCGCGTGGTAAATGAGGTTGAATCCGCCAGCTCGCAGTTTTTGGTCGCGGGGGAAATCGAAACATACACATAATCAAAAGGCTTTCCCAGCGCTTCCGCTTCGCGGTTCAAACAATCCAGCCCTTCATCAATGCAAGCCTGTACACGGTGGGATTGAAGCGCATAGCCGTTAAATGCGTCAAAAAACAACCATTCCGTGCCTTGAATGGTGGTGACGCTTTTGCGTTTCGCCAGCGCGGGAAACCATTCGGTGATTGGGTCGCAGAAGGCGTTTGGGTCTCCGCTGATGACGAGAAACGCGCTTTCTTTCGGCGTGTTTTCCTTGACCCATAGCATGGCTGCCTGCTCGGATGGCTGCAAGATTCTTTTGGAAAGGTCGGTTGCATAGAACAGCGAATTGCCCAGCGCATACACCGCCAGAATGAAAATGAACGCGGTTTTTCTTTCACCCAATCTTGACACGGCGGGCAGCAGAATCTCCGCCGCGAAAAAGCCCGCCGCCATTGCCAGCGGAATATTGCCCGCCATGTGCGCGCTGCGCGGCTGGACAATAAAGATGACAATCATCATCAGCGGGATGAAATATTCTTTTTTTAAGATTAGCGAAGCAATACCCAGCGTCCCCAATGCGCCCAACAAGCCAAGATATGGCTCCTCTGTCAAGGCGGCGATGTTCAATATTTTGAAGATGGAGAGAAACGAGTGCGCGCCCGTTTGGGAAATGGACTGGAAGGGCGAAAGTCCATGACGCAAAAAGACCATGCCATACCAGCCGCCGCCTATGAGCAAAACGCCTGCCGCAACCATTATGCCATCGAGCAGACCTTTCCACTGGCGCGATTTGACAAGCCAGAGTGCAAGCGCAATGACAATGGCGTATATCGGCGCTTCGGTGTGACTCAGCACGGTCAGCCCGCCGAAGACTGCCGCGCCCGGAATGAATTTTTTTGCCCCCGTTTCAAACATCCGAGATGCGTATCCCAGCGTGAGAAGCATGAAGAACATGCCAAAACTGCGCGTCAGCCCGCCGCCCATGCCGTTCCAAGAGGTCAAATGTGGAATGAAGGCAAAAACCAAAACCGCCAAAGCGGTTTGAAATTTATCTTTAAGAATCGCTTTGGCGAAAAAATAAAACGCGGGAAGGGTGAAGGCGTTAACAATTCCCGGCAACCAGCGGAGGATTTCAATGACGGGGATGTCGAAGAAGTCGTTTAAGAATGCGCCGATGTAAAATCCCAATGGCGGGTACGCAAATGGAATATTCAGTTGATTGTATGACGTGAATAACGGCGGCGCGTAGCCATTTTTTTGCAAATCCAAAATCATCGTATAGAACATTCCGCCGTCGCTGATGGGGAAGCCCGCCATCCACGCAGGCATAATGCGAAACCACGCGCCGAAGATAAAGGCAAAAATCAAGATGAGGGATGCTTTTTCGTTTTGGGTAAGGCGCTTCATTGTGTGTGGTGTGACCTTTATGGTCTTTAACAAAATATTCCCGTCATGTTTGCGTCCCGCAATGTCTGCGTTCGGTAATTTCTGCGTCCCGCAATGTTTGCGTAGGGCGCGTTCTCTTACGCGCCCGTCGGCGTAAGACGCTTTGCGCGCCGACTGCCTCCGTGAGGTGTCACCCTGAGCGCAGCGAAGGGTCTTTGAGACAATCGTAAAGATTTCCACCCTACGGGCACAATGTCGCTGTCGCTCGAAATGACAATCTTACAAAGACTTTGTTTATGATGTACTTACTTTGTAAATCTCTTCTGCCATTCAAATAATTTATTCAACGCTTCAATGGGAGACAGGGAATTGATGTCAAGTTTTTTCAATTCGTCCAGCAGCGGATTGGTCTCCGGGAAGAGCGCAATTTGTTTGACGGCATTCGGGTCAATTTTTACGCCGCGCCCCGATGTTCTCTCCAACTCCATCATAATCTCGTTGGCGCGCTGAATCACGGGGGAGGGGAGGCCCGCCAGTTGGGCGACGTGAATCCCGTAGGATTTATCCGCGCCGCCGGGGATAATCTTGTGCAGGAAGACCACCTTGCCGTCCGCTTCGCTGACCGCTACGTTGTAATTCCGCACGCCGGGCAATAAATCCGCCAGTTGGGTCAGTTCGTGATAATGAGTCG
>DAOTZP010000235.1:0-3840 GCA_034434265.1 Anaerolineales bacterium
TCGTGCGTGACAAAAATAAAGGTAATACCCACGCGCTTTTGAATTGCTTTAAGTTCCACCTGCATCTGCTGGCGGAGTTTCAAATCCAGCGCGCCAAGCGGCTCATCAAGCAGCAGCACTTTGGGATGATTGACCAGAGCGCGGGCAAGCGCAACCCGCTGCCGCTGTCCGCCGGAAAGTTGCGAAGGTTTCCGCCCCGCATAACCGGAAAGTTGCACAAGGTCAAGCATCTCTTCCACGCGCCTCATGCGTTCCGGTTTGGAAACTTTTTTTACCATCAAGCCGTAGGCGATGTTCTCCCCCACTGTCATGTGTGGAAAAAGCGCATAATCTTGGAACACGGTGTTAACATCCCGCTCGTAAGGCGGCAGGTCGGAGACATCCTGCCCGTATAGATGAATCGTTCCAGAGGTCGGGCGGTCAAAGCCCGCCACCATGCGCAAACAGGTTGTTTTGCCAGAGCCGGAAGGTCCAAGCATGGAAAAAAACTCGCCGTCTTTAATTTCAATATCCACTTCATCCACAGCGCGGACATCGCCAAAGTGGCGGCTGACTTTCGTAAATTGAATTGCGGGAAGGGAGGATTGATTTGTCATAAACATTCACCACGAGATAGGGTTGGGATTTTCCATTCACTTATGCAAATTTGAACGCCAAACGCGCATAGATGAATGGAAAAACTTTCAGATTCAACAGAATATCAGGCGGGAAGCAGCCCGCCTGATATTCCAAAACAATTTAACCAAAATTTAGCGTCCGCCGATAACGGCAACGTAGTTCGTCACCCATTCGTGGTAGGGAACGCATTCTTTTGTTCCGTCGCCGCAATCGGAGGTGGGAGTGCGCCACCATTGAATTTTGTCAAAGTCATTCAAGCCGTTGTTCACGCAGCCATCCGGTCCGAGCAGGTCGTTGCCTTCGCAGGCATCGAGACGGACGGGAATATTCTGGAACCACGCGGCAAGGTCGCCTTGCACTTTGGGGTCAAGCGAGTGTTCCATCCACGCATAAGCGCAGTTGGGATGTTCCGCATTGACGTGAAGCATGGTGGTATCCGCCCAGCCAGTTGCGCCTTCCACCGGGACAACCTTTTCAATCGGAGCGCCTTCCGCTTTCAACAGGTTCGCTTGGAAGGGCCAGGAGCTGGAAGCCGCCACGCCTTCGTTTTTGAAGTCGTCCATTTGAACAAAGGCATCGTGCCAATAGCGGTTGATGAGCGTGCGCTGCTGGCGGAGCAATTCAATCGCGGCGTTGAACTGGTCGCGGGTAAGCGCATACGGGTCTTTGATGCCCAATTCGGGGTTGTGATATTTAAGGTAGAGAGCGGCATCGGCAACATAGATGGGACCATCATAGGCTTGAATGCGTCCCTTGTTCGATTTGCCATCGGGCAGAGTCATTTCTTTGAAGACCACTTCCCAGCTGGTGGGCGGGTTGTCGCCAAACACTTCGGTGTTATACATTAAAATATTTTGACCGGAAGAGTAAGGCACGCCATAGTGAACGCCATCCACAGTATGCCAGGGGGCGTTTTGCAGGCGCGGGTCAATTTTGCTGTAACTGGGGATGCGGGAAATATCAATCGGCTGCACGCGTCCGCCCAAAATCAAACGGTTGGAAGCGTCGCCCGAAGCGGTCACGAGGTCAAAGCCGCCTTCGTTCATCAGCGCAACCATTTCATCGGATGTGGCGGCGGTCTTTACCGAGACCATACAACCGGTTTCTTTTTCAAACTTGGTCACCCAGTCGAAGTTGGGGTCGGTTTCACCCCGTTCAATGTAACCTGCCCACGCAACGATGGATAACGCGCCTTCGAGCTCAGTCGAGGCGGGTTTTCCGCTTGCGGGCGCTTCCCCGCCGCCAGCGGGCGCCGCCCCGCCACATGCGGAAAGCGCCAAGCTGGCAAATACCAATACAACCAGCAAGTTAAAAGCAAACTTCTTCATATTCTCTCTCCTTAAGAATTGAGTTGGGTTTGGTACAACGTGACGAATTATATGGACGGATAGATTAAAGTCAAATAAGTATTTCCGATTAAGACATAAGAGAAATGAAAGGTTTTCCCAATTCGCGTTTTTCTTCACGAAATTTGTATTAAATCAACCTTCTTCCTTCATTTCGGCAAAACCGGTCTGATACAGCTCATAATATTTGCCGCGATTGGCAAGCAGGTCGGCATGAGCGCCTTGCTCAATAATGCGCCCGTCTTCCACCACAACGATTTTATCGGCGTTGGTAATGGTGGACAGGCGATGCGCAATGACAAACGATGTGCGCCCTTTGAGCAATGCCGCCAGCGCGGACTGAATCACCTGCTCGGTTTGCGTATCCACCGAGGAAGTGGCTTCATCCAAAATCAAAATGCGCGGGTCGGCAAGCAAAGCCCGGGCAAACGAAATTAACTGCCGCTGCCCCACGCTGAGCAGCGCGCCGCCCTCCTCCACCGAAGATTCGTACCCGTTTTTCAAATTGACAATAAACTCGTGCGCTCCGACTGCGCGCGCGGCGGCAATCACTTCTTCGTCGCTTGCATCCAGCCGCCCGAACAAAATATTTTCCTTGACTGTGCCATTGAAAAGAAACGGGTCTTGCAGCACCATGCCCATTTGACGGCGGAGCGAGGATTGAGTCACCTCGCGCAAATCAAAGCCGTCAATCCGCACCACGCCTGAGGTGGGGTCGTGAAAGCGCGCCAGCAATTTGACAATGGTCGTTTTGCCAGCGCCTGTCGCGCCAACCAAGGCAACCGTCTGACCGGCTTCCACATCCAAATTGATTCCATCCAACACCAAGGTGGGGTCATCGGAATAATGAAAGGAGACATTTTCAAACTGCACCTTGCCGCCAATGGGCGGAAGTTCATGCGCGTCCGGCGCATCGCGGACTTCGATGGGAGTATCCAGCAGTTCGAGCAGTCTTTCTCCGCCCGCCATGGTGGATTGAAGCGTATCGAAACGGCGGCTCAAATCGCGGATGGGTTCAAAGTAACGGTCAATGTAAAGAACAAAAGCAACCAGCACGCCCGCGGTGATTGATTCTCCCAGCACGGCGGTTCCGCCTATATACACAACTACCGCTGTGGCAAGCGCGCCAAGCACATCCACCACCGGCAGGAAAGATGCGGCAACTTTTGCGGCGTTGATGGCGGTTTGCAAATAATAACGGTTGGTGAAATTGCGAAATGATTCGTAATTGCGTTTTTGGCGGCTGAACGCCTGCACCACGCGCACGCCGTTGATGTTTTCCGCCAGCACGGAGTTGACCCACGAAACCGCCGCGCGCACTTTGCGGTAGGCAATGCGCGCCACGCGGCGATAGATGACGGTTGCCAAAATCATCACAGGGATTGTGATAAAGGTCAGCAGCGAAAGTTTGACGTTTAACGCCAGCATGGCAATAACAATGCCGACAAGGGCAAACAAATCTCGGGCAATGGCAAGCACCGCCCATGTAATAAATTCGCGCAGGGTTTCCACGTCATTAATCACGCGGGTAATGACGCGCCCGACAGAGTAGCGGCTGTAAAAGCCCAGCGATAATTCCTGCAAATGGGCAAAGAGCCGCTTGCGCATATCATAGATGACGGATTGCCCAACCCGCGCCATAATGTTGACGCGCCAGTAGATAAACCCCCAGCGAATGACAGCCAGCGCAAGATATAAAATGACAACCTGCAAAAGCGCATTGTAATTTTTTTTCACCAGCCCGTCATCAATGGCAACTTTGACAAGGTAAGGTCCAAGAACGGAAGAAGAGACGGCAATCAACATCAGCAGCGCGGAAAAAAGCATCTGCCATTTGTACGGCGAGATAAATCCGATAAGACGTTTGGCAACATTG
>DAOTZP010000236.1:0-2381 GCA_034434265.1 Anaerolineales bacterium
CGCGCCTTTCCTTGCGCTTAACATTGCCGCGCTGCCCGACCATCTTCCCGCTAAAGTTTCCAGCGAGATTTTGTGCGGCGGCGCGGAGAAGACACGCGAGGCGGGCGTGGTCATCGCGGGCGGGCATACCGTGAAAGACAAAGAGCCAAAGTTTGGATTGGTGGTGATTGGTTTCGTTGACCCGCGCAGCATCATCAGCAAAAATGGATTGCGGGCGGGCGACGCGCTCATCCTCACCAAACCGCTGGGCGCAGGCGTGACCACCACCGCGCTGAAACAGGAAAAAGCCCGCGAGGGAGATATTCAAGAAGCCATTTTATGGATGCTGCGCCTGAACAAAAGCGCGGGGCAACTTGCGGGCGAGTTTCACCTGCGCGGCGGAACGGACATTACGGGCTTTGGTTTTCTCGGTCATGCGATGGAGATGGCGCAAGCCTCAGGCGTGAAACTCGTCATTGAAAATTCCAAAATTCCGTTTTTGAGCGGCGCAAACGAATACGCCAAACAGGGCATCTTCCCCGGCGGCGCGTTCGATAACAAAAGTCATTTTGAAAAATGGGTCACGCTGGATAAGGCAATTACCGAACCGGAAGAAATGCTGCTATACGACCCGCAAACCAGCGGCGGGCTGCTGCTTGGCGTTCCGCAAAACCAGTTGGAGGAATTTCAACGCCGCGCGGCGGAATTGGACCAGCCGCTTTGGGTGGTGGGCGAAGCGCGCGCGGGAAGCGGCATTGAGGTGCGGGCATAATGTTTTACATCAGCACATTGGAACTGACGCTCACCTGTTTATTGATTGCGTTGGTCTTTGTTATTCCTGTGGTCATTCGGCGGGCGTATGCTAAAATTGACAAGCGCTTGAAAAAAGTGGAAAAAAAACTTGAAGAAGCAAAAAAGTAATCAGGTACAATAGCAGTTATCATGTCCGAAATTCCCATAGAAACAGATTTTACCGGCGGGCTGATTGCCATTGCGGTTTTGGTGCTGCTCAACGGCGCAATGGCAATGGCGGAAGCCGCCCTGCTCTCGGTGCGAAAGACGCGCCTGCAAAATCAAAACAACAAAGGGGATGAGCGCGCCGGAGCGGTTCTAAAACTTACCGAAAACCCCAATCAATTTTTATCCGTCATTCAAATTGGAATTACCACCACCGATTTGCTGGTGGGCGCTTTAACCGGCGCGACCATTGGCTTGTGGCTGAATCAGCAGTTAAATCAATATCCCGTGTTGCAGCCGTACAGCGGCGCGGTCAGTCTCATTATTGGCGTGCTGCCGATTACCTATGTCTCTTTGGTGGTGGGAGAGTTGATTCCAAAGCGGCTGGCAATCCGCGACCCGGAAGGCGTTTCGATGATTATCGCGCCGACCATGCTGTTTTTTTCCAAAGTATTTTCCCCGCTGGTGCGGTTGTTGAGCATCTCCACTGAAACGGGCTTGCGCTTGATGGGCGTTAAACCCATTGAGGAGCAGCCTGTTACGGAAGAAGAGATTCAAATGCTGATTGACCAAGGCACGCAGGCGGGCGTCTTCGAGGAATCCGAACAGGACATGGTGGAAGGCATTTTCAGCCTCGGCGATTCGCGCGTGTATTCGCTGATGACTCCGCGCACGGATGTGGTCTGGCTGGATATTAATGACACGCCTGAGGAAATTAGAAAAAAAATCGCCGAATGTCCATATTCGCGCTTTCCCGTCCGCGAGGATTCGCTCGAAACGATTTTGGGCATCGTCCGCTCGCGCGACCTGCTGGTGGAATGTCTTTCGGGCAAGGAAATCAACTTGCGCGGGCTGTTGCAGCCTCCGCATTACATTCCCGAAACGATGCTTGCCTCGCGCGCGTTGGAATTGTTCAAAGAAAAGAATGCGGAACTCTTTCTCGTTGTGGATGAGTTTGGCGGGCTGCAAGGCTTGCTGACCATTAACGACATTCTGGAAGAAATTGTCGGCGCGATGGAGTTTGAAGAGCCGCAAGCCACACAGCGGCAGGACGGCTCGTGGCTGCTCGACGGCATGTTGGAGGTGGATGAGTTCAAAGAGTTGTTCAATTTTGAAAGCCTGCCGCATGAGGACGAGTACGAAACACTGAGCGGGTTTGCCATGACCTTTTTGGGGCGCGTTCCGCAGGCGGGCGACTTTTTTGAATGGAACAACTTCCGCTTTGAGGTGATTGACATGGACGGCAGGCGCGTGGATAAAGTGCTGGTAACGACGCTGCCAAAGGCTTCGTAAATCAAAGACGGTCCGCGCATCTTTATTATTTAACCCAAGTTGCCCCCCTCGCTTAATTTTTTACCGCAGAGGCGCGGAGGACACGGAGAAATTCATTAAAAACTCTGCGCCCTCTGCGTCTCGGCGGTTCAAAACAGGCAACATCCTTCTTC
>DAOTZP010000237.1:0-10228 GCA_034434265.1 Anaerolineales bacterium
AATGCGAATTTCCATTTTCATCGCTTCCATCGTTAACAGCGTTTGACCTTTCTTCACCGCGTCGCCGACTTTGACCGCCACGCTGCGAATTTGTCCCGGCATGGGGGCAATCAGTCCACCCGCGTGGTCGTGGCGCGCGCCGCGCTTTGCGCCGGAAGTTTTGGTAAGCATGGCGGTTTGACCGTTCATCGTCACCCAGCGTTTGGCAAGGTCGGAGGAAAGATACGCCACCATACGCCGCCCGTCAAGCAAAAATTCCACGCGCCCGCTTTGCGAATCCGCCCGCAGAATTTGAATCGGCAGAATTTTCCCATCCAACACGGCGATGTAATTTTTACCGGAGGGGTTGATTTCAAGGGAATGTGAGTCGAAGGTGATTTTCATAAACATTAACTCACTCTAAAATTATTCGTCTGCTTCCACGGGTTGAAGGGATTCGTCTCGTTGGAAACCGCAGGCTGCGACTGCGCGCCCGCAAAGACAATATCGGCAAGCGCGGCGGCGATTCGCATTTCAAGGTCCGCCCCGGCGGGACGCCACGCGCCAAAGGTTTGCTCCACCCAACGGGTGGAAACTTTTCCAGCGGAGAAATCTTCGTGCGCCAGCACGGCGCGCATAAAATCAATGTTGGTCACAACGCCGTGAACGACAAACTCGCGCAAAGCGTTTTGCATTTTTGCAATTGCCGCTTCGCGGTTTTCCGCATGGACGATTAACTTCGCAAGCAGCGGGTCGTAAAAATGCGTCACATCGCTGCCGGTGACAAAACCGGAATCAACGCGAATGCCCGGTCCCTTTGGCTCAATAAACTTAAGTAATTTGCCCGTGCTTGGCAAAAACCCGTTGGAAGGGTCTTCGGCATACACGCGGCATTCAATCGCATGTCCGCGCTGCGTAAAATCATGCTGCGTAAAGGGGAACTTCTCCCCCGCCGCGATGCGAATTTGCCATTGGGCAAGGTCAATGCCCGCCGCCAATTCCGTAATCGGATGTTCCACTTGCAAGCGCGTGTTCATCTCCAAAAAATAATAAGCGGATGTGGAAGGGTCGAAAATAAATTCAATTGTCCCGGCGTTAAAGTAATTCACCGCTTTGGCGGCGGCAACTGCGGCGCGCCCCATCTCTTCGCGCAATTGGGGCGTGAGCAATACCGAAGGCGTTTCTTCAATAATTTTTTGGTGACGGCGCTGCACCGAACATTCGCGCTCAAACAGATGAATCAAATTTCCATGCTTGTCGCCAAACACCTGAAACTCAATGTGATGCGCGTTTGGCAGATATTTTTCAATCAACAGCGTGTCGTCGCCAAAGGCGTTCAACGCCTCGCTCCGCGCCGCTTCAATTCCCTCGCGCAGTTCGCTTTCCGTGTTCACCACGCGCATCCCTTTGCCGCCGCCGCCCGCTGAAGCCTTAATCAACACGGGGTAGCCAATCTCATTCGCGGCACGGAAAAATTCCTCTTCGTTTTGCAAGCCTTCAAAACCGGGGACGGTTGGCACGCCCGCCGCCTTCATTTTGATTTTGGATTCGGCTTTATCGCCCATCGCGCGGATGGAATCTGGCGCGGGACCGATAAACGCCAGCGCGGATTCTTCCACCCGCCGGGCGAAGTCCGCATTTTCGGAGAGGAATCCATACCCCGGGTGAATCGCTTGCGCGCCGGTTTGAAGCGCCGCCGCGATGGTTTTCTCCGCATTCAAATAGGATTCGCGCGGAGGCGCCGCGCCCAATAAAACGGCTTCATCCGCCAGTTGAACGTGCAGCGAGTCTTTATCCGCTTCGGAATACACCGCCACCGTTTGAATATTCATCTCTTTGCAGGCGCGGATGATGCGAATGGCGATTTCGCCGCGATTGGCAATGAGAATTTTTTTGAACATAAGCCTCCTTACAAAGCGCGGATGAGCGCAACCAGCCACATGGAAACAACCGCAAGAATCAACTCAAAGTCGCGGCGCAGCAAGCCGGTCAACACCGCGGCCCATGAATGATACGCAAGATATGGCGAAAGAAACGGTGAAGCGGACATGGCAAGGTCTTCGCGGTCATCACGCAGGGCAAGCGCGGCAAGCACCACGCCCACCGGCAACGACCATGGAAACAGGCTGGCATTCCAAAACGAATTTAATAAATCGGCTTGCCTGCCGGCGAGCCAATTGCCAAATATTAAAAATGAAACCGCGCAGGCAAGCGTAAAAGGCAAAAAGGTTTGCGCCACGCCGCGAAATCCATTGCGCCGCCACGCCTGCGCCAGCCAAAAGGGAATCATCACCGCGCCCATTTGCGGCTTAAGCGCGACAAAAAACAACCCCAGCGGAGCAGGAAGCGTAAAGCCCAGCAATACAAACACATCCACGTTTAACATTCGCAAGCCATACACCACCGGCGGCGAGAGCAAGAAAGCAATTAACGCAATGCGGCTGGCTTTCAAACGAAATGCGGTCAGCGCATATAAAATCAGCGATGCCAAAAAGAACAAAACGCCGCCGGGGCGTTCCGGCAAAATTGCAAACGGCGCGAGCAAAACAACCAGCCACGGGGCATTCCGAAATGTAGGGACTGTGTATGGGCTTTGCCCATTTAACACCGCGCGCGCCGCAGGGTAGAATGTTTCCTTCCAATCTATGCCGAGCAAACCCCATATTGAATTTACTGCGGCATACGCGGCAAGCGCCAAAACAAGAACAAGCCCGCCAAGCACAGCGCGTTGTTTTTGCGCGGCATCCATCAGGCTGCAATCATCTCAATATAGTCTTTTGTCACCACTTCCGCGCTGCCCACGCCAAGCAGGTCCAAAAGTTCGCTGACCATCTTGGCTTTTTCTTCGGCGTCTTTGCGGCTCCACGTGCGGCTTTTGATTTCGAGGAAGTATCCCATTTCGGGCGATTTTACATGGTCAAGATTGATGAAAAACTCAATCTCGCGGTATTTGATGTGCCAGCGCAACCTGTCTTTATCAATCGAAACTTCTTTGGCGGGTTTGAAGTATTCGCGGTAGAAGCGCAGCGAGTGAACGGCGGGCGCAAGGAAGCGGCTGCGCGAGAGCAGCACGTCTTGAATTTCACCTTCGCGTTTTTGACCGATGAGAGTCAGCCGCGCGCGCACGTTTTCGGTCACGCCTTTTTCGTTGATGAAATTATCCTCGCGGAATCTTAACCTGCCTTGCGCGGGGTCTTCAAACATGAAGTATTCATCATATTGAAGGTAATGCTTGTGCGCGGTGATTTCCACTTCGGGGCGGTTGATGTTTTGCAGGATGACATCGGGATTTTGCACCTTGACTTTCACCTGCACCTCGAACGATTCCTCTTCCATCGAGCCGCCCAGCGCAATCAACTTGGAAAGGACGGACTGCTCGCGGGCGGTGAGAAACGCGTCTATCTTCACGGCGAGTTCGCGCGCCTGTTTCAACAATTCTTCTTCGTTCAAGGTAAGCAGTTTATGTTCGCGCATCAGCCATTTGCCGTTCACCATCACGTCCGTCACATCGGTGGATTTGGAGGCAAAGACCAGTTGGGCGTAGGCGTTGTGCGGGTCGCGGCGGAAGCGCGGCGAATTGTGCAGCGGCGAGGTGTCCACAAGAATCAAGTCGGCGCGTTTGCCCGCTTCCAGTGAGCCGGTAATCTCGCCAATGTGAAGCGCCTGCGCGCCGAGACGGGTTGCCATGAGCAATGCAGTCGCGGCGGGGACGGCGGTCGGGTCGTTGGTGGAAGCCTTCGCCACAAACGAAGCGAGGCGCACTTCTTCAAACATATCGAGGTCGTTGTTGGATGCGGGACCGTCCGTGCCGATGCCGACATTCAAGCCGATTTCGAGCATTTTGGCAACGGGCGCAAAGCCTGAGGCAAGTTTTAAGTTGGAAGAAGGGTTGTGCGAAACGCCCGCGTTGGCGTTTTTGAGCGTGCGAATTTCCCCCGCGTCAACGTGAACGCAATGCGCGGCGATGACCTTTGCTTCGAGCAATCCCTGTTTTTTCACATACGGTACAACGGGCATGCCTTGTTCGTTGCGCATGGTATCCACTTCAAACGAAGTTTCGGAAATGTGAATGTGCAGCGGCACGTCGTTTTCTTTTGCAATTTCGGCGCAGGTTCTCAAAATTTCGGGCGTGGTGGAATACGGCGCATGCGGCGCAATGGATGGCACAATCAGCGGGTGACCTTTCCACTTTTTGATGAAGCCGCGCGCCATGTCAATGGCAATTTCAAACGAGGAGGCATCGGGCGCGGGGTACTTCATCACGCTTTGTCCGCATACGGCTCTCATGCCTGCGTCGGCTGCGGCTTGGGCAATGTGGTCTTCAAAGAAGTACATATCGTTGAAGGTGGTCACGCCGCTGCGGATTTGCTCGGCGCAGGCAATCAGCGTGCCAAGCCGCACAAATTCGGGGGTGACAAATTCGCGCTCGACAGGCAGCATGTAGCCCATCAGCCAGACATCGAGTCGCAGGTCATCCGCCAGCCCGCGAATGAGGGTCATCGGGACGTGCGTATGCGCGTTGACCAGCCCGGGCATGAGGACTTTTCCGCCGCAGTCTATCACTTCATCGGCGGCATATTCTTTTACAATTTCATCCTGCGCGCCGACGGCGATGATGGTATCGCCTTGCACGGCAAGCGCGCCGGGGTCGTATTGTCTAAGTTTTTGGTCCATCGTCAGCACGATGGCGTTGATAAAAAGCGTATTTACTTTTTGAGTCATTCGTTCTCCTTTGTGAGCGAAAATTCTATCCGGTTATCAAAGACCAGGGGATGGCGGCAATTGCGTAATTATTCACGCAAAGAATAATAATTCAAAACCAAATTTTCGCCAAAATAGAAAAATCAACGGTCTATATTCCAATTCAGCAAAACTTTCAACGCCCTCAGGTTTTGGGCGAAGTCGGTGAATTTATGCGTGGAAAGTTCCATATCCACCGAAACCGCGCCCATTTCCACCGCGTAATCGGCGAGCGTGCCGGTGAAAGTACAGCCGGTATCAATGGGCGGGAAGGGGTAGCCGGTGACTTTGGCAAGCGTTTTTGCAAACTCGATGGATTTCTGCTCCCACGGCTCGCCGCCGGGGAAGATACCCAGCGCGGCGGAATGATAACTGATGAGAACTTCCACGCGGTGCGTTTGTAAAAATCCCATAATGGCGCGGGTTTCAGGCTCCGAGCCGGGACCTGTTCCGCCGGTGGTGGGCAAATAATCCCAGCAGCCGTCTCTATCCCACGTTGCCGCCCAGTTGGTTGGGAAGTTGCGATTCAAATCCACGCCGTGTTCGTTCACGCGCCCTTCGTAACTGTGCGAGCGCGCGTCGCCGTCGGGATTCATATTGCGGACAATATACAACGTGACATCATCGGGGATGATTTCGGGGCGTTTGTAAATATGCACAATCAATTCATCGGCAAGCGCAATGGTGTTCCACTCATACCCGCCGTGAATGCCCGCCACAATCATGCGTTGATGAATGCCGTTTCCAAACGTATAGACTTCAATGGGTCGCCCCGCCACCGAGTAGCCAATGACGCGGGTATGCGAGCCGTTGTCGCCCGCAAGCACAAACGGCGTGGGCGTTTCCACAACAATTTTTGTGGTGTAGGGGTTGGGCGTAATGGTCGGCAGATAATAAATGCCCGGCTTGGTCGGCGTAGGCGGCAAAGGCATGGGCGCGTTTTGGTTTGCAGGGTCGGAAGGCTGCGGCGCGGCGGAAACAGGTTGAAAAATAAAATACGCCGCCGCCACAAGCGCAATGCCGCCCAGCCCGGCAATATTCAACAGCCAGACAAGCGCAATCAAAACCGAGTCGTTCTTTTTACGGCGGGTCAAAATTTAATCCTTTATTTCATTTCGCAGCCAGTTCAACGCAAGGTTCACCGCCCAGCGCGGTAAACTGCGCGGAGGTCCGCCATAAGTGATGTGATGAGTCTTCTCGCCATGCGGCGTAATCATTGCCATATCGGCGGTGCGGTCTGCGGCGTTTGCCGTCACGCCCAGCGCCACATCCGCTTTGGATGCGGCGCGAACCGCGCGGAGCGATGCCATCAACGCGGAGGGAGTCAGCCCGTCTTGCTGAACCGTATGCGGAAGTTTTCGCGCCAGCCCGCCTTCCAAATTGGATTCAAGCGCGGCGAGAGTCCACCCGCGTTTTGCCAGCGCATCCAAAACGACTGCTTGCAACGTATCGTCATCCGCGCCAAAGACCACGCCGCCCAGCCGTTCCCTTACCTGCTTTTCCACATCCGCAATCAACGCATCCGCTTCGGCTTCGGTTTTTGCCTTCGCGGTAATGCGAACATCCACCACGCCGGTATGCGCGGCAAGCCCTACGGTGGGGTTGCTCAATGTTTCAAGGTCGCCGATTTTTTCATCAACCATGCCTTCGCCCAAACCGGATGTGTGCAGCACGCGGACTTTGATGATTTCATTCAGATTGAATCGTTTTTGCAAATATGGGATGATGGATTCATGCAGCACATGTTCCATTTCATTTGGCACGCCGGGCAAAGAGATAATAGATTTTCCATTTTGTTCCACAATAAAACATGGCGCAGTGCCGACGGGATTTTTCACGCCGATTGCGCCCTGCGGCACATACGCCTGACGTTTTTGGTTTTCGTTGGGCGTTCTGCCATAGCGCGCAATCGTTTCCACCACTTGCTGCCATAAATCCTCGCGGAATTCGGTTTGTACGCCTACGGCTTTTGCCACCGCTTCGCGGGTGGGGTCGTCCACCGTGGGACCCAGCCCGCCGGTGGTGATGACAACATCCGCCCGTGAAAGGGAATCGCGGATTGCATCCGCGATTCTTTCCACGTTGTCGCCGATGGTGATGGTGCGGTACAAGTCAATACCCAAAGAGCGAAAATGCCGCGCAAGGTAGCGCGTGTTGGTATCTACAATTTCGCCCAGTAAAATTTCCGTGCCAATGGTGATGATTTCCGCTGATGTCATAATGAGTTAGACCACATTGTACTCTTGAATCAAACGTCCTTCCGCAAAGCGGTTGAAATCCAGCGCCGAAACATCGAGTGTGGAAAATTTGCCATCCAAAATAAATTCGCTCATCAATTTGCCGGAAACTGGTCCATGCATAAAGCCATGACCTGAAAAGCCCGCGCAAATGCTCATGCCGTTGACGGGCGTTGCGCCGTAAATCGGGTGCGCGTCGGGCGTCACTTCGTATAATCCCGCCCAATGGGCGGCGCGGGCGGCTTTTTCCAGCAGCGGCATTCGCTCGATGGCGGCTTCCAAATTCACCAGTTCAAAGTCCTCGTCCACGTTTTGGTCGAAGCCGGGCGTTTCGTTTGGGTTGCTCATGCCCACCAGCAAACCGTCGCCTTCCAAGTGGAAATAAAGCGATTGCGAAAAATCAATCACAAACGGAAAATCTTTTGGCAGTTCGGGCAGCGCGGTGGTGGTGAACATTTGCCTGCGTAACGGGATGATGGGGATTTGCAGCCCCGCCATTGCGCCGATTTGCGCCGCCCATGGTCCCGCAGCGTTGAGGACATGCCGCGTGTGAATCGCCCCGCGATTTGTTTCCACCGCCTCAATCGAATCTCCCCGCAGTTTGATTCCCGTGACCTCGACATTGTTCAAGGCTTGCGCGCCGAGTTTTTGCGCCGCGCCGATGTAGCCCATCACCACGCTGTTGGGGTCCACGAGTCCATCCAGCGGGTGGAATGTGCCTGCCAGCGCGTCATCGAACCGCATGAAGGGAATTCGCGCGCGGACTTCATCCCCGTTTAAGAATTGAGTCGCCACGCCGAGTCGGTTTTGCATCCCGACATTGCGTTTGAAATAGTCCGCGTCTTTTTGGTTGGAGGCAATGAGCAGGTAGCCGCATTTGCGGTAGTTCACATCCTGTCCGGTTTCTTCCTTGAATGTTTCAAGCATGGGCAGGCTGTGTTGTGAAAGTTTTACGTTAATTTCGGTGGAAAATTGGTAACGCACGCCGCCCGCGCAGCGTCCGGTTGCGCCTGTGCCAAAGAGTTCCTCTTTTTCGAGCAGCACAATATTTTTTGCGCCGCGTTTGGCAAGGTGATACAAAGCGCTGGCGCCCATCACCCCGCCGCCGATGATGACAATATCTGCTGTGGCTGGAATGTTCATGGTATTTAGAAGAAACCCGTTTCCGCGCCGATGCGGGAAACGGGTTTGCGGTTTGCTTAAGAATTTTTTTGTTTACGGCGTATATGTTCCAAACTGAACAAATTTGCCGCCCTGCACTTGACCAATCAGGAAGAACGGCAGCGTAATATCGCCATTTTCGTCAAATGACCATGTGCCAAGCGCGCCGTCAAAGTTTTTGATGTTGAAGACTGCGTCACGCAGCAAGGTGCGGTTGCGCGGGTCGCCGCCGGAGGCGCATACATTCTCAATGGCTTTGAGGGTGACGTTCATGGTTTCGTAGCCCATAATGGCGTATGGTTCGTCGGTTGGTCCGAAGCGGGCGGCATATTCTTGATAAAAACGCTTGCCTTTATCGCCGAGGTCGTTTAGCGCAAGTCCGGGTGTGGCGGCAAACACGCCTTCGGCAGAGTCTCCTGCGGCATCCACCAAGCCTTGCGTATAAATGCCGTCGCCGCCGATGAATTTGACCTTTTGATTGTCGCCAAGAATTTGCACTTTTTGGCGCAGTAATTTGGGAACATTGTTGCCGACAATCGCGCCGATGTAAATTGCATCGGGCGCCGCGCCGTTGTTGCTTTTTGCAATTTCGTTCATGAGGTCGGTGTAGTCCGAGGCAGCTACATCGTAGGTGACGTTTGCAAGCACATTAATGCCCGCCTGCTTTGCGGAAATTTCCACCGCATTGGCAAGTCCCACGCCGTACACTTCGCCGTCATTCAAAATAAAGACGGATTGAATGCCCTGCGATTGCATAAACTTTGCGGCAACAGGTCCTTGCAAATCGTCACGCGCCGCCAGACGCACATAGTTGCGCGCGCCGGTGGGGTAATATACATCCGGCTCGTTTGGCTCGGTGACGCCTTCTACAGCGCGGGTTAAGCCCGGGTATGTATTTGCCGGTGAAATCATAATCAACGGACCTGCCTGATTGAGAATAGGAATGGCAATTTTTGCCGCGCCGGAATTGTATGTGCCAAGATATGCAACCACAGTTAAATCGGAGGCGGCTTTGTTGGCGTTTTGCGTTTCAATTTCAGGGTCCCACCTGCCGAGTGCGGGCGAGGAATCATCCCACGACTCGTAAAACAGGCGAAAACGCCCGTTACATGCCATTCGGTTTGCCTGGTCCACGCGCAGCGCCATGCCATTGACGATTGCATCCGCCTGCGGTTTTGAGTCGCCGGTTAAGGCAAGGCTGGAAACAATTTTGAGAATTGGGGCATCATCATCCGGCACGGCGGCAGTACGGCTGCCGCATGCGGAAAGAATCAGGCTCAAAGCTATCAAGCCGGTCACAACATGGAAAAAGCGGCGTTTGAACATGGATTCCTCCGTAAGTAAAATTGATGTTGGGTTGCCTTTGATAGCAGAAACCCCGTTTTCGCATGAAAACGGGGTTCGGCTGTCTTCCAAACGTTATTCGACGCCGAGGTAGGTTTTTTGCACCATGTCGTTGTTCATCAAGTTTTTGGCGTCATCGGAGAGGACAATCTCGCCGGTTTGCAGCACATAGCCGCGATGCGCAATTGCAAGCGCCATTGTGGCATTTTGTTCAACAAGCAAAATGGTTGTGCCTTGCTCGTTCAGCCGTTTGATGGTGTCGAAGATGACATCCACCAGCACGGGGGCAAGCCCCATGGAAGGCTCGTCCAGCATGAGGATTTTGGGGTTAAGCATCAAGCCGCGTCCCATTGCCAGCATTTGTTGTTCGCCGCCGGAAAGCGTTCCGCCAAATTGGGAGATGCGTTCCTTCAAGCGCGGGAATAACTCGAATACCATTTCCATGCGTTCTTTGACGACTTTCTGGTCATTGACGGTGAACGCGCCCATTTCCAAATTATCCAGCACGGTCAGCTTGGGAAAAATTCCGCGCCCTTCGGGGACATGTCCGACGCCGAAGTTAACAATTTCATGCGGGGGGGTGTGGGTAATATCCCTGCCCTGCAATTCAATGCTGCCGTGTTTGGCGTGAATCATACCGGAGATGGTGCGCAAGGTGGTGCTTTTCCCCGCGCCGTTTGAGCCAATCAGCGTGACGATTTCGCCTTCGTTAACAAAGAGGGAAATGCCTTTCAGCGCGTGAATGTGACCATAGTAGGAGTGAACAT
>DAOTZP010000238.1:0-3652 GCA_034434265.1 Anaerolineales bacterium
ATTTTGAGCATCAAGAGAAAACGCCATAATTGAAAATGACCATGTTCACCACACAACCTGCTTTTGAACTTTCCATTTCGCAACTCGCGGACTTCCTCACTCGCGGATTTGAAGATTACGTCGTCCCCATTCACATCACCGAACATGTGATGCTTTCCATGCTGCGGCGCGACAGCATAGACCTGACAGCCAGCCGCGTTATTTTGAAGGAAGGCGAACCGGCGGGCATTGCGCTGATTGCGCGGCGCGGGTGGACCAGCCGCCTTGCCGCAATGGGAGTGTTTAAGTCCGCCCGCAAGAGCGGCGCCGCAACATTCGCGCTGGAACAGATTCTCCAACAGGAAAAGCAATATGGAGGCAAGGAAATCTCGCTGGAAGTCATCGCCGAAAACACAGCCGCCATTAAGTTGTACGAAAAGTTTGGGTTTAAAACCATCAGAAAACTTTTCGGGTACAAAGTGGAAAATCCACACTCAGCGTCAAAGGAAAGATTGGAGGAAATTGACATCCGCGAGCTCGCGCGGCAGGTGACGTATCATGGGTTGAAGGACCTGCCCTGGCAGCTTTCCGGCGTGACGATTTCACATCATACGCCGCCATCCCGCGCTTTGAAGTTAAACGACGCATATTGCTTAATCAGCGACCCAGCCATGCCGCATATTAGCATTTCCTCCGTGCTGGTTAAAAGCCGCTCGCGCGGCGCGGGGCTTTCCGCTGCGCTCATGCGCGCCTTGTTTGCCCAATTTCCGGGGAAAACCTGGCATGTGCCTCCATTATTTCCGGAAGAAATCTGTTTTGTGTTTGAATCAGCAGAAATGAAACGCGAAGAGCTTTCACAATTGCAAATGTCAGTGTCATTATAGTTTTCGATTTTTTATTGACGTTTTTTTGTCTGACAGGTATAATTTTTGTTTGGCGTTATTTCAAAAATAGTAGGAGTAAAAAGTTATGACAACACCTGACATCGCGCCCGTCGCAGCGCTTGAACCAAAAACAAAACTGAGCGGCAAAATTTTGAAAACAACACTTGCGGGGGCGTTGGTGGACATTGGGCAAAGCGTTCCCGGTGTCATCCACATTTCACAATTACAAAAAGATGCGGTCAACAAAGTGGAAGATGTGGTAAAGGAAGGTCAAATTGTGGATGTTTGGGTGCGCCGCGTGCGCAAAGACCGCATTGAATTGACCATGATTGAACCCCTGCGCTACGAATGGAAAGAAATTGAACCGGAAATGGTCGTAAAAGGCAAAGTGGTGCGCGTGGAAACTTACGGCGCATTTGTGGATTTCGGCGCTGAACGCCCCGGCTTGATTCACGTCAGCGAACTGGGACATGGATACATCAAAACCGCCGCCGAAGCCGTAAAAGAAGGCGATGAAGTTGAAGCAAAAGTCCTTGACGTGGACCGCCGCAAACGCCAGATTCGCTTAAGCGTCAAAGCCCTGCAGCCGGAAATAGAGGAAATAAAACCGGAACCCGAAGAACGCCGCAAAGGCGACAAGCGCAAAGGCAAAGGCAAAAAGCAGGAAGATGAATACCAAATTGAGGCGGAGGAACGCAACGAAGAGCCGCAGTTCACCGCCATGCAAATTGCCTGGCAGCAGGCGCTGGAAAGAGCCAAAGGCCGCGGAAAAATCCGTGTCAAATCCATCAAGGGAAACGCGGACGAACACGAAGACCTGCTCAACCGCACTTTGGAAAAACGCCTTTCAAGCAACTAATTTCAAAAACAAAAATTCATCCCTGAAGTCAATCTTTCGGGGATGAATTTTTTAAGCCCAAAATTCCTTGCGTCAATTTTTATTGTATGCGCTTTTCAAAAAGGCTTCCATGAAACCTGTTAACTCGCCATCCAAAACCGATTGCGCGTTGCCTGTCTCATAATCGGTGCGATGGTCCTTCACCATTTGATAGGGGTGCAAAACATAAGAACGGATTTGACTGCCCCATTCCGCTTTTGTATATTCGCCGCGTAAGATGGCGCGCTCTTCTTCACGCTCGGCGTTTTTTAATTCCAGCAGGCGGGCGCGCAAAATCTTCATGGCAAATTCGCGGTTTTGGGTTTGCGAGCGCTCGTTTTGGCAGGTAACAACAATACCGGTTGGGATGTGCGTCAAACGTACCGCTGTGGCGTTTTTCTGCACATTTTGACCGCCAGCCCCTGAGGAGCGAAACACATCCATCTTTATATCGCCCGGCGCAATTTCAATCTCCGCTTCTTCCATTGAAACTTGGGGCAGAACTTCCACCAAAGCAAACGAGGTATGCCTGCGATGCGCCGCATCAAACGGGGAAAGGCGCACAAGCCGATGCACGCCTTTTTCGGAGCGCAAATACCCAAACGCGTATTCTCCGCTGACGGCAATCGTTACGCTTTTAATACCGGCTTCTTCGCCGGGGGTAAAATCCACAATTTCGGTTTGAAAGCCTTGCTGGTCCGCCCAGCGCAAATACATGCGTTGAAGCATCTCCGCCCAATCCTGCGAATCTGTTCCGCCTGCGCCCGCATGGATGGCAAGAATGGCGTCATCGCGGTCGTACGCGCCGGAAAGCATGGAAGCGAACAACCTTTTTTCAAGGTCGGCTTCCATGATTTCGATTTCTTTTTCCAATTCATCGCGGAGTGATTCATCCCCCAAATGAGCCAGCTCCATCAAGTCTTGGTGCCGCCGCTTGATTTTTTGCGCTTCCTGAACAACATCGCGCAAGGCGGAAGCGGTTTTCATCACACGCTGCGCGGAGATTGAATCGTTCCAAAAATCCGGCTGCTCAATTTCTTTTTCCAATGCGGCGAGTTGCGCTTCTTTTTTGGGAAGGTCAAAGACGCTCCAATAATTGTTGAATCATCTCATTGGCTGCTTGCAAACGGTTAATCAAGTCCTGCATAAATCAATACTCCTCTAATTGGATAAAATGCCATCTACAAAAGCGCGCGGGTCAAAGGGCTGCAAGTCTTCGGTTTTTTCTCCCAGCCCGGCAAAGAGGATGGGAAGTCCCAGCTCGCGCTGGATGGCAAATGCCATGCCGCCGCGCGCGGAAGAATCCAATTTGGAAAGAATGACGCCGGTCACATTCACTGCGTCCTTAAAAGCGCGCGCCTGATGCAAGGCGTTTTGTCCTGTGGTGGCATCCAGCACCAGCCAGACTTGATGCGGCGCGCCTGCAAACGCTTTGCCAACCACACGGTGAACTTTTTTTAATTCTTCCATTAAGTTGAAGCGGGTATGCAAACGTCCCGCCGTGTCAATCATAATAATATCCACATTGCGCGCCACGCCCGCCTGCACCGCGTTAAAAGCCACCGCGCCGGGGTCAGATTCCGGCGCGCCTGTAATGACTTCAACGCCGAGCCGCGCGCCCCATTCCTGCAACTGGTCGGTGGCGGCTGCCCGAAACGTATCGGCTGCGCCAAGCAAAACAGACTTGCCCTGCGAGCGAAACCGCGCGGAAAGTTTGGCAATGGTGGTCGTTTTGCCTGAGCCATTCACGCCGACAACCAAAACAATCAGCGGGACGGAGTCAAACGTTAAAGCGGGCGGAACCTGCAAACGGGCAAGCAATTCCTCGCGCAGGGCGGAATTTAATTCGGAGGCGCGTATCATGCCGGATGCGCGGGCGGTTTGTTTGAGGGAGGTTAAAACCGCGCTGGCG
>DAOTZP010000239.1:0-11502 GCA_034434265.1 Anaerolineales bacterium
CAGCCGCAGAATGGACTTAAGCCTGCGGGGCGGCTCGACTGCGGATGCAGGCTCCGCTGGCGGGGAGCCGCGCCGCGTTTTTTCCATCGGGCGGACATGGTACAAGTGGAAGCTGCTCATCGCCGCCCCAAACGTCCCGATGGCGAAAATTAACTGATAGCCTGCGGTGAACGGTGTATGGTCAAGGATGTAACCCGCGCCAAATGAACTTGCCATGTACGCAATCGCAAAGGTGATGTTGCGCGTACCTGCCACATGGGCGCGGTATCTTTCCGGCACGGCTTCGGCGAACAGCGCATTAAAGCCAACGCCCAGCGGCGTAAGCGGAATTGCCATAAGAAAAGCGAGGGTAATTAACGCCCAAATTTGCCCCTGCTCATCGAACAGCCACGGCAGCGGAATCCATAATGCGTAGCCTGCGCGAAACAAAACCGATGACCAAAAGATGGCTTTGTTGGTGTCGCGTTTTTCGAGCCAGCGTCCGGCGGGGATGGCAAGAAAGAGATTGACCACAGCCGACATTGCGGAGAGCAAACCAATTTGAAAACCGTTTGCGCCGAGCCGCGTGGCATACACGTTAAGAAAGTTCACCGCTGTTCCGCTCAATACGCCAAACCATGCAATGTCCATGTAAAGATGATTGAAGGTGGCGCGGTAGGTCTCAGGAATATCCGTTTGATTGAAAATATTAAAACGCATAGCAACCAATTATAACCATTTACCAATCGCTGTTTACCGGTTACCATTTTCAAATGTTCAATTTACACCGCTGTTTTTTGCTTGACCGTTCCATTACATTCTTAAATCACGGCTCGTTTGGCGCGACGCCCAAGCCCGTGTTTGAAACCTATCAACGCTGGCAGCGCGAACTGGAAAAACAGCCGGTGGAATTTTTGGGCAGGCGGCTCCCTGCATTAATGGCGGAATCGCGCGCCGCGCTTGGCGCATATTTGGGAACGGATGCCGATAACTTAATCTACACCCAAAATGTCACCATTGCGTTAAACATCGTTGCGCGCTCGCTGAAACTTGGCGCGGGCGATGAAGCGCTGACCAGCGACCACGAGTACGGCGCAATGGACAGGACATGGCGCTTTCTTGCCAAAGAGCGCGGATTTGCTTACATCAATCAGACTGTTTCGCTTAAATCAAAATTCGATTTTGTCGAATCGTTTTGGGCTGGGGTCACGCCGCGCACCCGCGTGATTTTTCTCAGTCACATCACTTCGCCGACGGCGGTCATCTTCCCCGTGCAGGAAATTATCCGCCGCGCAAAAAACGCGGGCATTCTCACAATCATAGATGGAGCGCATGTGGCGGGGCAAATTCCCCTTCACCTTGATTCGCTGGGCGCGGATTTTTACGGCGGAAACCTTCATAAATGGTTGTGCGCGCCAAAAGGCGCGGGGTTTTTATATGCGCGCCCCGAAGCGCAGCATTTGTTAAAGCCGCTTGTTATTTCATGGGGATATGAGCCCGTTGCGCCAAGCCGCTCGCCGTTTGTGGATTTGCATGAATGGTGGGGAACGCGCGACCCTGCCGCGTTTTTGTCCGTTCCCGCCGCGATTGAATTTCAACGCGAACATCATTGGGATGCAGTGCGGCTTGCCTGTCACGCATTGGCGAAAGACGCGCAAAAACGAATTTGCGCGTTAACGGGTCTTGCGCCGATTCATGCGGAGGATGACTCATGGTTTGCCCAACTCGCCGCCGCGCCGCTGCCCCCGGATGTGGAACTTTCCACGTTAAAGAGTCGTTTGTATGATGAATATAAAATTGAAGTCCCCTTAATTGAATGGAAGGATAAAAAACTTATCCGCGTATCCATTCAAGGCTATAACACAAAAAAAGACGTGGACGCGCTGTTGAAAGCTTTGTCCGTTTTGTTGAAGTGAATCGCATTACAATCAAATTATGGATAGAAAACCGTTTTTTCTCTTTTTTGCTTTGCTGGCGGCGTTTGCTCTTATGGCGCGCCACGTGTTTGCCAAGCCGCAGCAGCAGACGATTACCACGCCCCAGCAGTTGATGAACGTGGTCAATCAACTGCGCGCCTCGCGCGGGCTTTCCATGCTTGCGGAACATCCCGCGCTTATGCAGTCGGCGCAAGCGCAGGCAAATTATATGGCTTCCACTGGCAACGTCACGCATGAGCGTCCCGGCACGACATATACCCAGCAGCTTCTTGCGCTTGGTTTTCCGCTGGCAGGCGATTTGACCCTCGGCGGCTTTCGCTCGGAAAATATCATCAGCAGCAACGGACCGTTGGTATGGGATGGCGTTCCCCCCGGCTGGCAGGATGACGCGCATATGAACACCATGATTTCGCCGAATTACACGCATTTTGGCGCAGGCATTGCCACAAACGGAAACACCTACTATTACGCGCTTGATGCGGCGGCTGCCACCAGCTCCGGTCAAATGCAGCAGCAAGCCTCCGCCATTTTGACAAGCGTCCCTTCAAACCCCAATGCGGCGGGCGTCAGTCAATACATTATTCCGGTTGCGCTTGCCACAGCAGAACCCAATGGCGATGTGTACCACGTTGTGCAATATGGTCAAACCTTGTGGGCGATTGCGATTGCATACGATACAAAAATCAAGGAGTTGCAGGCGTTGAACAATTTGGGCGAGAGTATTGTTGTGCAGCAGGGGCAGAAACTCCTCGTCAAGCGCGGAGCAACACAGCCCGCCCCGCAAGCGCAGCAAGTCACCCCCACCGCGATGATGACAACAACTCCGATGGTGGTGACCGCCACGCCATTTGTCATCGCTTCCCCGCAAGTCACAGCCGCGCTGCCCACAGCGGAATCAAATTTGCCCGCGCAGCAGCCGCCCGCATCCAATCAATCCGCATCCGACAACGCATCCCGCGTGTGGGTGGCTTTGTTGATTCTCGCCTCATTCGTCGGCGGGGGAATGGCGGTCTGGCTCATCCGCGACCCCAACCCGTAAAGGTATAATCGCTTGTTTCACCGCGTCTATACCTTGCAACTTTCAACCTAAAACTTAAAACCTATGGAACTTACACTTGCACTCGGCGGCGGCGGAGCAAAAGGCAACGCCCATATTGGCGTGCTTCGCCGCCTTGAAAAAGAAGGCTATAAAATTAAATCAGTCGCCGGAACAAGCTTTGGCGGCTTGGTTGGCGTTCTCTACGCGGTGGGATACTCCCCCGCCGAATTGGAGCGCATCTTTTCTTCCGTGGACCAAACGAATTTATACGGGCGCGATTCACAGGACGGTCCCTCGCTGCTTGGCTTGGCGGGCGCGCGCAAATGGATTAACGAAGTTGTTGGCGAAAAAACATTCGACGATTTGAAAATCCCCTGCGCGGTGACCGCCGTGAATATTGACACCGGCGGCGAGGTGATTATTTCAACCGGCAAGTTGAAAGACGCCATCCTTGCCACCATTGCCGTGCCGGGAATTTTCCCCCCGCACCGCTGGGGCGATATGGATTTGATGGACGGCGGCGTGCTTGACCCTGTGCCTGTTTCTGTGGCGCGCATGTTATCCCCCGACCTGCCCATTATCGCTGTGACGCTGAACGACCCGCTGGATAAATCCATCCGCCCGTATAAAATTCCCATCCCCGGCGTTTTGCCGCGCACCATTGCGGAACGAATCACGCGCCTGCACTTTGCCCAAGCCTTCGATATTTTTATGCGCGGCGTGGATATGAGCAGCCGCGCCGTGGCGCACTTTCGCTTAATTGCGGATGCGCCCGATGTCATCGTCCGCCCTGACGTGCATGATATTAGACTGCTTGACACCGTTGTCGTATCAGAGATTGCCCAACGCGGCGATGACGCGCTGCAAGCCGCACTGCCTCAAATTAAACAAGCGACGTCATGGCAATATCGCTTAAGAAAAAAATGGTTTGGTAAAAAGCCATGCAATAATGTGGAAACGCTCAAAGAGAAAAAAATCAAATGAGCCGCGACCTTCGTAAATATATTCAAGAGACCAACACGCGCTTAATCATCGGCGCGCTGCTTTTGCTTTTTATCATCGGCATTGGTCTCATCTATCTCATCTACGGCGCGGGCGCGGCGATGATGGGCTTTCTTTGCCTGCTCGGCGCATTCGTGCCGATTGGCTTGATTTTTCTTTCACTCTATCTTTTGGATTGGATAACAAAACGTGCAAGCGGCGAATAACACCGAACTGATTCATTTTCAAAATTGGATTTTGCGCGTCCGCGCTTCGGGCGAAGCGAATCCCCGTCTGCTGGTTTTGCTTCACGGCTGGACCGGCGACGAAAACTCCATGTGGGTTTTCACCCGCGCCTTGCCTTCTTCCTATTGGATGATTGCCCCGCGCGCGCCTCACCCCGCCGACTCATTCGGCTTTTCATGGCGGCCGCGCGACCCAAACTCGTTTGGGCGTCCCAGCGCCGAAAAACTCAAACCCGCCGCCGATGCGCTGATTCAACTGATTGATGAATACGCCGCCTCGGCGGGAATCAACGCCGCGCAATTTGACGTAATGGGATTCAGTCAAGGCGGCGCCATGACCAACATGCTCGGCTTGTATTATCCAAACCGCGTCCGCAAGATGGGCGTGCTGGCGGGCTTTGTCCCCGCCGGTTTGGAAGAAGTCATCGCGCAGCAGCCGTTGATTGGTAAAAATGTCTTCGTCGCGCACGGCACGCGGGATGACCTCATCCCCATTGACCGCGCCCGCGCCTCCATTGCCTTGCTTGAACAGGCGGGCGCGCAAATCACCTACTGCGAAGATGACGTGGCGCACAAGCTCAGCGCAAACTGTCTGCGCGCGCTCGAAACCTATTTGAAAGATTAATCCCTTTTCACCTCTCCGTTGACGTTGATTTTATTTACAGGTATCCTTGTAACGCGGCATTATGAAGCGAAGTCAGCGCGCAAAGCGTCTTACGCCGACGGGCGCGTAAGAGAACGCGCCCTACGCAAACATTGCGGAAATAATTTCTTAAATATCATCATGCCGCGCATCCTTTTAAAAGCGGCAAAAATGCCGCGCTGTAATTTTCAGGTGAACGTATGTATCAAAAATTCTCCCGCCGCAATTTCCTCAAACTTTCCGCGCTTGGGCTTGGCTCGCTTGCGTTCAACCCTTTCAAAAGATTGGACGCGTATTATGAAGATTTATACACGCCCAAACGCCTGCCGCAATTCCCCGCCAGCGAAATCATCGGACGGCTCGTGGACGATACCGACATCCGCCGCCTGCCCACGCCGATTGACGCCAGCGGAGCGGATACCTCGCTCGGAGTCCTCCGCGCCGATACGCTGGTCGCATGGGAAAAAGAAGTGATAGGCAGCGTTCCCGCGCTCGTCAATCAAAAATATTTGCAAACCCCGCAGGGATATATTTGGTCGTCCCGCGTGCAGCCCACGCGCAATTTGCCCAACACCCCGCTAACTGAAATTCCCGGCGGGCAGCCCGGCATGTGGGTGGAAATCACCGTTCCCTATGTGGACTTAATGCACGAAGGCAACATCGCTTCGCCATGGCTCAAAGACCACATTGCTTACAACTTTCCGCCCCGTTTGTATTACGGGCAGGTGGTATGGGTGGACCAAATCCGTCAGAACAACGGCTTTGTGGAATATCGCTGGAACGAAGACGCAAACGGACACGGCTACGGCTACGGCGCGTATGGCGAATTTTTCTGGTTCGATGGCGCGGGCGCAAAAGTCTTAACGGATGATGAAGTTTCTCCCATCAGCCCAAACGTGGACCCGAATGAAAAGAAAATCATTGTCAATGTTACTTATCAAACGCTCTCATGTTACGAAGGCAACAACGAAGTATATTTCTGCCGTGTTGCCACAGGCAAAACGCTCGATGCGTTTGGTCTGCCTTCGGACGAGCTCGCCACGCCCGTCGGAGATATGCTTACACATTGGAAGATTATCTCCAAGAACATGACAGCAGGCGATTCCGCCGCAGGCTACTCCACGCCCGCCGTGCCGTGGTCAACCTTCATTCACGGCGATGGCATCGCCATTCACGGCGCATTCTGGCACAACGACTTTGGCGAGCGCCGCTCGCATGGCTGCATCAACGTCACACCCGAAGATGCAAAATGGATTTTCCGCTGGACGACCCCGTACATCTCATTACAGCAGTCCGAAGCGCGCATGACGTACCCCGAACACGGAACAATTGTCACCGTGAAAGAATTAAAAATATAGGTAAAGGTATTCAATGGATATTTCCCAAATCACCATCGGACTTGCATTACTGGCAGGATTGGCTTCCTTTCTCTCGCCCTGCGTTTTTTCACTGGTCCCGGCTTATGTCGGTTATCTCGGCGGACTTGCCGCGGGCACCGCGCCGGGCGGAAAATCCAGCCGGTGGGTAACCTTCTCTCACGGGCTGGCATTCGTCCTCGGATTCAGCGTCGTCTTCGTCCTGCTCGGAGTTGTTGCCGCGTTTGCAGGCAGCCTGCTGTTTGACATTCGTCAATGGCTGGCAAAAATTGGCGGCATCATTGTCATCATTTTTGGCTTGCACATGATTGGCGTATTTCACATCCCCTTCCTCGCCTACGATACGCGAATGCAGCAAGCCCCCGACCCGAAACTCGGCTACCTTTCCTCCGCCATGATGGGAGTTTTCTTCTCCGCTGGTTGGTCCCCCTGTGTGGGACCTGTGCTTGGCGCAATCCTCACCGTCGTTCTCAACGGCGGCTCCATCTCGCTTGGCGCTACGCTTCTCTCCGCCTACTCCATCGGGCTGGGAATTCCCTTCCTCATCGCCGCCTTTGGCATTGACTGGGTGACCAAGATTCTCCGCAATTACGGCAAAACCATGCGCTATGTTGAAATCGCCATGTGAGTGATTCTCGTCATCGTCGGCGTCATGCTCTTCACCGGCGTTTTTGAAATCATTGCCCAACGCGCCCAATTCTTCTGGTTCGACTTCGGACTTTAATTCAATCGCAAATCCAAAATCCAAAATTCCTCATGCTTACCGTCACCCTCTACTCGAAACAAAACTGCCACCTGTGCGAAGATGTCAAAGCCGACCTTGCCGCCCTGCGCGAACAATTTCCCCACAAACTGGTGGAAGTGGACATCACATCCGACCCCGCGCTGTTGAAAAAATACAAGGAAGAAATTCCCGTCATCGAAGTTGGACCGTACATAGCCAAAGCCCCGCTCCCGCGCCAAAAACTGCAAATGTATCTCGGCGCCGCCATTGACCGCAAAAATCAACTGGAAAAAATTCACGGCACGGAAGCTTCGCTCAGCAAGCCCATCAACGCCGGAGATAAAATCTCCTATTGGATTTCGCGCAACTATCTCCTTATCCTTAACGTCTTCATGCTTTTGTATGTCGGGCTGCCCTTCCTCGCGCCGACCTTAATGAAAGCCGGCCTTGAAACCCCCGCCCGCGCCTTGTACACCATTTACAAACCGCTTTGCCATCAATTCGGTTTTCGCTCCTTCTTCCTCTTTGGCGAGCAGGCGTTTTATCCGCTCGAAGAAGCGGGCATACAAGGCGTAAAAACATTTGAAGAAGTTACCCAAATTCCCAACCTTAACGACCCGTACAGCCCCACCCGTTTTCAAGCCCGCGAATTTATCGGCGATGAAACCATCGGTTACAAAATCGCCTTATGCGAGCGAGATGTAGCCATCTACGCCGCCATCCTCGCGTTTGGAATCATCTTCTCCATAACCGGGCGCAAACTTAAATCACTTCATTGGATGCTCTGGCTCCTCGTTGGCGTTGCGCCCGTCGGCTTGGATGGTTTCTCCCAACTTTTCAGCCAATTCAACTGGGAATGGCTTAACGCGCTTCTCCCATACCGCGAAAGCACGCCCTACCTGCGCGTCCTCACCGGCGGGCTGTTTGGTTTTATGACCGCATGGTTCGCCTACCCCAACATTGAAGATTCCATGCGCGAAACCCGCGAATACTACACAAAAAAATTTGCAAAGCAGGCTGCCTGATTATGCCCTTTCACGAAAAAGACGGTCTGCGTTATTACGCCTTTGATATTTTTCCAAACACGGTTTTGCAATCGGTCTTTACGCGGCGCGGCGGAATCAGCCCCGCCCCGTGGAATTCGCTCAACGTGGGCGGCTCGGTGGGGGATGACGCTTCCCGCGTGGCGGCGAATCGCGCCCGCCTCTTCAACGCGATGGGACGACGGGCGGACTCGCTTCACGATGTCTGGCTGGTTCATGGAACGGACATTGTGTACGCCGAAGCGCCGCGCCCCATTGAAGAGCCTTCGCCCCGCGCCGACATCATCTTCACCGATAACCCCGAAGTCACCTTGTTCATGCGCTTCGGCGACTGCGTTCCCATCCTGTTTCACGACCCGGTGAAACAGGTCATCGGCATTGCCCACGCGGGTTGGATGGGAACGGTTCGCGGGGTGTGCGGCGCGGCAGTGGAAGGCATGAAGTCGCATTATGGCTGCGACCCAAAAGATATTCTCGCGGGCATTGGTCCTTCCATTGGCGTGGACCATTATCAAGTCGGCGAAGAAGTCGCGGCGCAGTTTGAAGAAAAATTTCCGCAGCATGTTTCGCAAATCATTCAACGGCGTGAAGATGGAATTTATCTCGACTTGTGGAAGTCAAACGAATTGCAGTTAAAAGACGCGGGCGTGGAACAAGTTCAAGTGGCGCAGGTTTGCACCGCCTGTCATTTGGACGATTGGTTTTCGCACCGCGCAGAAAAAGGCAAAACAGGCAGGTTCGGCGCGTTAATGGCGCTGACGTAGGACAAGGCTTATGATATTTAATTGCCACCTTCAAAAGGGAAGAAGGGTTTTGCCTGTTTTGAACCGCCGAGCCGCCGAGTTTGCAGAGTTTTTAATGAATTTCTCCGTGTCCTTCGCGCCTCTGCGGTAAAAATTAAGCAAGGGCGGCAACTTGGGTTATTTAAGAAATTATTTCCGTAATGTTTGCGCAGGGCGCGCGGCTACGAAGTTAATTTGTAAAACTTCATAAGCCCGTCCTGCAATGGGGGTAAAATTAAAGCATGAATGAACTCGCGCAATCCATTCGAGAAAAATATTTGCGGGCGATGGAAAACATCGCCAACGCCGCCCGCTCTGCGGGTCGTGACCCGTCTGCGGTGAGAATCGTGACCGTTACCAAGACTCAGCCGATGGAAGTCATCCGCGCGGCGGTTGCGGCGGGTATCCCCCATTTGGGGGAAAACTATCCGGAAGAAGGTGTTATGAAAATTCAATCTTTGGGGGAAACATCCGGTGTAGAATGGCACATGATTGGTCATGTGCAAAGCCGCAAGGCAAAACTCGTGGCGCAGTACTTTAACTTTTTACATTCTTTGGATAGTTTGAAACTTGCGCAGCGGTTGGACCGTTTTTGCGCCGAAGCGGGCAGAATCCTTCCGGCGCTGCTGGAATTTAACGTCGGCGGCGAGGAGAGCAAATCCGGCTGGGAAGCTTCGGATGAAACCCGCTGGGAAGGCTTGCTGGCGGATGTAAGCGCGGTTTTAACTTTGCCGCATTTGCATGTGCGCGGGTTGATGACCATGCCGCCGCTGGGCGAAACCGCCGAGTCCTCCCGCCCGTTCTTTCAAAAGTTAAGACGCTTGCAGGCGTATCTTTCGGCGCAGTTTCCGCAAGCCGATTTTTCGGAACTTTCCATGGGTACCAGCGCGGATTACGAAGTGGCAGTGCAGGAAGGCGCAACCTTTGTGCGGATTGGCGCTTCAATTGTCGGCGCGCGTCAATATAAAACGGAGGCTTAATGGGCTTGACTGAATTGGCTTTGATTGTTCGTGTGATTGCGGAGTTGCTCACCTGGATTGTAATTGCTTCGGCGCTTTTGTCTTTCTTTCTTCCGCCTTATCATCCTGTGCGCGAGGCGTTGGATAGAATCGTTGACCCTTTGTTGAATCCCATTCGTCGGGTATTGCCAAGCGCAGGAATGATGGATTTTAGCCCGCTGGTTTTGATTCTTGCCATTCAACTTGTTTCCAATATTTTAATTTCCATATTACAGTAGAGGTGTAATTATGATGACCAGAAAATATGACTTTCATGATGGGCAGCGCGGAGCCGCTTTGGCGGTGCGCGTCACGCCGCGCGCCAGCCGCAATCAAATTGTCGGCTTGCTGAATGACGGCACAATCAAGGTGCATCTTGCTACTGACCCGGCAGATGATGCCGCCAATACGGAGCTGGTTGCCTTCCTTTCCGAAGTGCTGGGCGTTCCCAAAAGCCGTGTGGAAATTGTGGCAGGCGAAAGCGGCCGTGATAAATTGGTTTCAGTGTTGGAAATGGACGTTGAGACCGCTCACCAGCGCATTCTTGCGCATGTGGATTAAGTCCATTTATTTTCAGCGTGTTTTTATTGAATTATCTAAAAAAACAGCAGGCTGAATTAACCCCGTATGGGTGGTTTTAACCTGCAATGATTTACCGCGTGATGTTGAACGCTTCCGTTTGCTCTTAAAAACAAACTCACCCGCGAAACTTTGATTTCGGGGTGAGTTGTTTTTTTCAATGGGTTAGAACAATCCGACTACTTTGCCGGTTTTCAGGTCCAAATCCACGTCAAAGAAGACGGGGCGGGTGGGCAAGCCGGGCATCGTGCGCATATCGCCGAGAATGGGATACAGGAAGCCTGCTCCCGCGCTGGCGCGAATCTCGCGTACCGTAATGCGGAATCCGGTGGGCGCGCCTTTCTTGGTTGGGTCTGTGGTGAAGGAAAGGTGGGTCTTTGCCATGCAAATAGGCAGATGGTCAAAGCCGAGTCGCGTGTAACGCTCAATTTGCTCTTCCGCTTGGGGGGTGTAATCCACGCCGTCAGCGCGGTAAATTTCGCGCGCAATCGTTTCAATTTTTTCCTTGATGCTGGTCTCCAACGGATAGAGGAACTTGAAGTTGCTGGGTTTTTCGGCTGCTTTTACCACCGCTTCCGCCAGCGCTTTTGCGCCTTTACCGCCATCCGCCCAGTGTGTGGAGACGACCGCATCCATCGCGCCCATCTTAAGCGCGGATTCGCGGATGAGCTCCACTTCGGCGGGCGTGTCGGTGGCAAATGAATTCACCGCCACCACGACATTCACGCCGAACTTGAGCGCGTTTTGAATGTGGCGTTCAAGGTTTGGCAAACCGGCGCGCAGCAGTTCCAAATTCTCGTCGGTGTATTCGGGGGGAAGCGGTTTGCCAGCCACCACTTTGGGTCCGCCGCCGTGCATCTTCAACGCGCGGACGGTTGCCACCAGCACCACCACATGCGGAATTAATCCAGAGTAGCGGCATTTGATGTTGAAGAATTTTTCCATGCCAATATCCGCGCCAAAGCCGGATTCGGTGACAACATAGCCGTCCTTGCCGACGAGTTTGAGCGCAATCTGGTCGGCGATGATGGAAGATTGCCCGTGAGCAATGTTGGCAAACGGTCCCGCATGAACGGTGGCGGGCGTGCCTTCCAATGTTTGCATCAGGTTTGGTTTGATGGCGTCTTTCATCAGCACGGTGACTGCGCCCGCCACGCCGAGGTCTTCCACAGTGAC
>DAOTZP010000240.1:0-7250 GCA_034434265.1 Anaerolineales bacterium
TGACGGCAGCCATCACGAAAGTGGCGGGGCTGATGGGTCAGGCGGAATTCAAAGCGTATGACCAGATTGACAACGCGCCGGAAGAGAAGGCGCGCGGCATCACGATTAACATCGCGCATGTGGAATACCAGACCGACAAGCGCCACTACGCCCATGTGGACATGCCGGGACACCGCGACTACATCAAGAACATGATTACGGGCGCGGCGCAGGTGGACGGGGCGATATTGGTGGTGGCGGCGCCGGATGGACCGATGCCGCAGACGCGCGAGCATGTGTTGTTGGCGCGCCAAGTGGAAGTTCCCTCGATAGTGGTGTTCCTGAACAAAGTGGACATGATGGACGACCCCGAGTTGCTGGAATTGGTGGAGTTGGAATTGCGCGAGTTGCTGAACTCGTACGGCTTCCCCGGCGACACGACTCCGATAGTGCGCGGTTCAGCGAAGAACGCGCTGGACAGCGCCTCAACGGACCCGAACGCGCCGGAATATGCGTGCATCAAGGAATTGCTGCGCGTGATTGACGAATACATACCCGAACCGAAACGGGAGACGGACAAGCCGTTCATGATGGCGGTGGAAGACGTGTTCTCGATTAAGGGACGCGGCACGGTGGTGACGGGACGCATAGACCGCGGCGTAGTGAAAGTGGGCGACCCTGTGGAAATTGTGGGTTTGCGCGAGACAAAATCGTCAGTGGTGACGGGCATTGAAATGTTCCACAAGCAGTTGGACGAAGGCATTGCGGGCGATAACGCGGGTATTTTGCTTCGCGGCATTGAGCGCACGGACGTGGAACGCGGACAAGTGCTGGTGAAACCGAAGAGCGTGACGCCGCACAAGAAATTCCTTGCGGAAGTGTACGTGTTGAAGAAGGAAGAAGGCGGACGCCACAAAGCGTTCTTCAGCGGGTATCGTCCGCAGTTCTACATCCGCACGATGGACGTGACCGGGAACATCAAACTGCCGGAAGGCGTGGAAATGGTGATGCCCGGAGACAACGTCAACTTGGAAGTGGAACTGATTGTGCCGGTGGCGCTGGAACAAGGCTCGAAATTCGCCATTCGTGAAGGCGGTCTCACCGTCGGCGCGGGCGTCGTCACCAAGATTTTGGAATAAGACTGAGAAAGTAAGGTAGTAGAATGGCTTCCAAAAAGAAAGATATCCGCCCGGTGATTACGCTTCAATGTAATGACTGCAAAGAGCGGAATTACACCACCGAAAAAAATCGCCGCAACGACCCCAATCGGTTGGAATTTAAGAAATACTGTGCGCGCTGCAAAAAGCACACGGTACATCGTGAAACGAAGTAATGAATTTGTTGGGCAGCCGCGCAAGGTTTCAGGCGGTTGCCCAACTCAATAGGCCAATAGCTCAATTGGCAGAGCACTCGTCTCCAAAATGAGAGGTTGTGGGTTCGATTCCTACTTGGCCTGCCTGTGGCAGCGAACGCCGCGTAAAGCGGCGTTTTAGCCGTAAATTCAAAAAGGAGTATTCCTTTGGCTGAGAAGAAAGCAAAAAAGACTGAAAACGCAATTCAGCGTTACTTTCGAGAGACGGTTGGCGAGCTCCGTAAAGTCAATTGGCCCACGGGACCGGAAGCACGCCGCTTAACCGTGCTTGTTTTGCTGGTAATGTTCGTTATGGGCGTTTTTCTGGCTGGCATGGATTATATTGCCAGTCAGGTAATGTCTTTGATTTTGGGTCTTTAATTTTGAATTGAGGATTTTGATGGATTTGCCGGAACAGCAAGAACCGTTTGAATCGGAAGTAGAGGAAAAAAACGCGAATGAGCAGCCCGCTGCTCCCGCGCCCTCTTCGGCTTCCACAAAGTCCAAGTCGCGTTCTGAAAAACAAACACCCTCTGGTGAAGCGCCGCCCGCCGAATCAATGACGGAAGGACCCGCCTGGTATGTCATTCATTGCTATTCAGGCTACGAAAACAAGGTGCGCCACAACCTTGAACAGCGCATTGAAACGATGGGAATGAAAGACAAAATCTTTGACGTGGTGATTCCAACACAGGAAGAAATCGAAGTCAAAGACGGCAAGCGCAAGACGGTTGAACGTCATATTTTCCCCGGCTATGTGCTGGTGAACATGACCCTTTCCGAAGAGTCTTGGTATGTGGTGCGGAACACTCCCGGCGTGACCGGCTTTGTGGGCATGGGAAACACCCCAACACCGTTACGCAAAGAGGAAGTGGACCAGATTGTCAAGCGCATGGAAGCGGAAGCGCCAACCGTCAAGGTCACTTTCAAACTTGGCGAGCGGGTTCGCATTGTGGATGGACCGTTCAACGATTTTCGCGGCGTGGTTTCTGAAATTGATATGGAGCGCTCCAAAGTCCGCGTGATGGTCAGTTTCTTCGGGCGCGAAACCCCGGTGGAATTGGACTTTTTGCAGGTAGAAAAATCATAATGGTTGGTAACAGGCGCGTGCCTGATTACGTGGGAGGGTCTCCCAAAATTGACCCGTTATAACCACACAAGGAGTTACTAGAAGAATGGCAAAGAAATTAAAAGCAATTGTACGTTTGCAGTTGGAAGCCGGTAAAGCGAACCCTGCGCCCCCGGTAGGTCCCGCGTTGGCGAGCCATGGCATTAACATCATGGCGTTTTGCAAGGAATATAACGCGCGCACTTCCAACCGTCCGGGTGAAATTTTACCCGCCGAAATCACCATCTATACCGACGGCTCTTTCACTTTTGTGCTTCGCACGTCTCCCGCTGCGGTGATGCTTCTCAAAGCCGCAAAGGTGGAAAAAGGCTCCGCCGCGCCGAATAAGGATAAAGTTGGCAAGGTTACCCGCGCTCAGATAAAGGAAATTGCGGAAGCGAAGATGAAAGACCTCAACGCCATCACCCTTGAAGGCGCGATGAAACAAATTGAAGGTACTGCCCGTTCGATGGGTATTACCGTCGTTGACTAAATTTTTGTGGGAGTGACGGGTTTTGATGCGCGTCCGGACCCGATAAATTCGACCGGCAGCGTTTCTCAACCAGCGTCACGCTTGCACCACGGAGGAAAAAATGGCTAAACACGGAAAAAAATATACTGCGGCGGCTGCCAAAATACAACAAGATAAAATCTACGCCGCGCGTGAAGCGATGGAATTGGTCAAGGCGACTTCCATCACGAAATTTGATGCAACGGTGGAAGTTCACATGCGCACCACGCTCGACCCGCGCCAGTCTGACCAACAGCTGCGCGATGTCGTTGTCCTTCCGCACGGTTTGGGAAAGACTGTGCGCGTGCTGGTGTTTGCGCAAGGCGAAGGCGCGGCTGCTGCCCGCGCTGGCGGCGCTGACCTTGTTGTTGATGATGATGAAACCATGAAGAAAATCGAAGGCGGCATGTTGGATTTTGATGTTGCCATCGCCACCCCTGATGCAATGGGCAAGGTTGGGCGGTTGGGACGTGTCCTTGGTCCGCGCGGTTTGATGCCAAACCCCAAAGCTGGCACTGTTGTCCCTGCCCAGGATATTGAGCGCGCCATCAAAGAAGCAAAAGCGGGGCGCGTGGAATTCCGCCTCGATAAGACCGCCAACATTCACGTTTCGATTGGCAAGGTTTCCTTTGACGCGGCAAAACTTCTCGAAAACTATTCCGCGCTGATGGACGCTGTGAATAAGGCGCGTCCCTCCGGCGCAAAAGGCAACTTTATTAAACGCATCACGGTTGCCAGCACCATGGGTCCCGGCATTAAGATGGACCCCAATGAACATGTGAAAGGCGCCGAGTAACAATACTCGTTAACCTTAAATAGCCACTTCGCCAATGACGGCGGGTGTTTTTCTAAAGGTCGTGCGAAATGATGTTGACCGGCGGAAAAACTTAATATCCTGCCCAGGTGGAGACTGATTGCAACATTCAGCGCTTGCGCTGATTCCCTCTTTTGGGATGCAAAAGTCTTTGCCTAGCGAATGGCAAAGACTTTTTATTTGAAAGGAGGTGAATTTCTTTGGCAATTTCAAAGGAACGCAAGGAGCAGGTGCTTGCCCGTTATGACGAATGGGTGAAGAAAAGCCAGGCGGTTATTTTGGTGGAATACACCGGCACGAAGATGAAAGCCCTCGATGCAATTCGCGCGAAAATCCGCGAATCGGGCGGTGAATTCCATGTGGTCAAAAATACCCTCGCCCGCCGCGTTTTGAAGGATAACGGCATGGATTTCCCGGCGGATTATTTGGTGAAATCCACCGCGATTTCTTTTGCATTCAATGACCCTGCCGCCACCGCAAAAGCTTTGACGGAGTCCCTGAAAGGGAACGACTTTATCAAAGTGAAAGGCGGTTTGATGGCTGGCAAGCCGTTGAACCCTGCGCAGGTCAAGGCGCTTTCTGATATGCCTTCGCTGCCGGTTATGCGCGCAACATTGCTTGGCGTGCTGCAAGCTCCGGCTGGCAAACTCGTCCGCACATTGGCGGAACCCGCCCGCGGCTTGGCTGCGGTCATCAAAGCAAATGCGGAAAAATCCCCCGCTGCTGCGTAGTTTTTTCATTCTCATTGCCGCTGCGTCAGGTTTGCGCGGCAACCCAATCAATTTATTATTACCTCGTAAGGAGTTAAACAATGTCCGAAAAGCTTTCCAAACTTGTGGAAGAACTTTCCACCCTGTCCGTTCTCGAAGCGGCTGACCTCGTCAAGATGCTGGAAGAAAAATGGGGCGTTTCCGCCGCCGCGCCTGTGGCTGTGGCTGCGGTTGCCGGCGGCAGCGCTGCTGCTGCGGCTGAACCCGTTGAAGAAAAGACCGAGTTCGATGTGATTATCAAGGACGCCGGCGCCAAGAAGATTGACGTCATCAAGGTCATTCGCCAGCTCACCAGCCTCGGCTTGGGCGAAGCGAAAGCCCTCGCCGAAACCGCCGGAGGCAAAATCCTCTCCGCTGTTGGCAAAGATGCCGCGATGGATGCCAAGAAGAAGCTCGAAGAAGCTGGCGCCGTCATCGTCGTCGAATAATACGAGCAGGAAAATCAAAAAAGGACGCCCGTGAGGGGCGTCCTTTTTTGATTTAATTTGCGGCTGGTTTGTAAACGGTTGAAATGTATAAATTTTTACATCTGTCTTTCAATTTTGCGGATGACCATGACCACTTTGCCTTTGATTTCCAGCGGTTCGTCTTTTTTGATGTAAATTGGCTGCATGGTGGGGTTGGCAGGCTGCAGGCGATAGCGGTCTTTTTCTTTATAAAAAAACTTGAGCGTGGTCTCATTTCGCTCGGAAAGCCAGACGGCAACCATTTCGCCGTTGCGGGCTTCCTGCACAGGCTTGAGGATGATGATGTCGCCGTCATTGACCATTGCGTCAATCATCGATTCGCCTTGCACTTGAAGTGCAAAAAGGTCTTTGCCTTTTTCTTTGGCGGGCATGAGCGACATGGCAATTTCCACCGAGTCTTCTGCGGTAAAGCTGCCAAAGTCTGAAGAAGGGATGGGAATTGGCTCGCCTGCTTGAATAACGCCCATGATGGGGATGCGAAACATGTCGCTGCTGGCGGAAGATTGGGTTAACCGCACGCCGCGCGAAATTTTGCGGTCACGCTCAATATAGCCGTTTTTTTCAAGTTGGTCGAGATAGTAGTTGACCACCGAAGTGGATGAAATATCGCAGTTTTCGCCAATCTCGCGGATTGATGGGGGGTGTTTATGCTCACGCTGGTAATTTTGGATGAAATCCAAAATCCGCTGGTGGCGTTCACCGAGTCCTTTGCTTTTTCGTACCATCATCATGTATAAGCCTCCTGCTGCATTGCGGCGCTCGTGAGCATTCTTCGCTCATTTGTGCTAGGAATAATAATCGAACGCTTGTTCTGTGTCAAGGCTTTTTGAAGGCTGTCAATAATAGAAAAAGCCCCCGAAGTTTTTGAAATTTCGGGGGCAATCTTTTTATTTTCGCTGCGAAGGCTGCTCTTGCTGCAAGCCTTGACGTTCACGGGTCTGGTTGATGTAATCCTTCACCAGTTGCGGAGGGTGGGGCTGTGAGCCGCCCATAATCAGGTAGCCCGGCGCCCAAAAATCGGTGGAAGTGTTTTCCCGTTTGAATCGCGGAAATTCTTCAAAGATTTTTGCCGAAGTCTGCTGGCGGATGATGCGCATCAAATGTCCGGGGGAAGTATTCGGCTGCACGTTCACCACCCATTGCAAATATTCGGGGCGCACGGCAAGAAATTCCAGCCGCCAGCCAAACGAAACGCAAATGCTTGGCATCCATTCGTCAATGCGGTTGGCAAGGTCGCCGGTGAGGAAGTGCGTGGAAAAACGCGGCACAAGCAAACACGCGTACGCCAGATGATACATCCCCGCCGAGACAGGCTCCACCACCAGTTTGCGCGCCGCTTCGGTGGTGGGACTTTCACGCGTGGCGTCATTGGGATTGGGAATGGCAACCGGCGTGGCGGGTCTTTTTTCGGCTGGGGCGCTGGGGCGCGTTACTGCCATATCATCCGGCTTGACTGGCGTGGCAGGACGCGGCTGCGGTTTGGATTGCGCCGTTACTTCCACATCGCTGAGGATGGGTTGAGGCTGCGATTCTGCATTGCCAAGCCGGGCAGGGCGCGAGGCGGGTTCGCGGCGCGGCGCCGCAGTCAAACGGTGGGAGGGGGAAATCTCGCGGCTGAATGCGGATGCGTCCGCAAGCGGTTCGGAGGCGAGGGTTTGGTCGGGGTCTATATCCTGCACTTTTTCCGGTTTGCGTTTTGGTTTTGCAGGAAGCGGGCTGGGGGTGGGCGCCGGTACGTCGGTGATAATGTTGGTGATGGATGGAATGTCATCCGCGCCGCTCATCGGTTCTTCAAGCGGCGGGGTTGGTTCTTGCACAGGCTGGCGCGCAATCGGTTTTGAAATTTTGATTTCGTCCAAATCCGCCACCAGTTTGCCCGCCTGTGCGCGGATGGTGCTGAACGGCGTTTCTGATTCAAAAACAAAGGCAAGCAGCACGTCCGAAGTCAGGCTCGTGGCGTACAGCATGTGTTCTTCTTTGGTGGTTTCAAGGCGGATGAAGCGCAACAGGGCGGCGCCTTTTTGACCTTTCCAGTTGCGGGAAACGGTTTGGGCAAGTTCCTGCGCGGCTTCGCGTGAAAGTCCGCCCGCGTATGCCCACAGTTCCGCTTTGCGGGTGATGAGCGCGGCTTGCGCGGAAGAGGATAAGGTGAGACGGGTGAGGTGCTGCGCGGCTTTGGTTTGGTCGCTCAGCCATGAAATTTGTTCTTCTTCTGCGCGGGCGGCGGGGACGGGTTCCTGCGGTTTGCTG
>DAOTZP010000241.1:0-2813 GCA_034434265.1 Anaerolineales bacterium
CGGGCGGCAGGTTGAAAAAAGACATGCTTTACTCGCAGATTCAACTTGGGTCAATTGCGTTTTTATTTTGCTCTTAATTTTTTCCCATACAATGCGGGGAATGAAACCATCAACACTTGCAAAGACTTTTTTTCTGTTTGCCTCCGTTTGCGTGGTAATCCTTTTCGGCGGGTATTTCCTGCTCGTCAGCGGACGCCCCGCGCCCGTTCCGCTTAAAAAACAAATTGCGGAGGGCGTCACCTACAAACGCATGGTGAGTTACTTTCCCCATTCCATGATTTCGCATGTTCTCATTGTGGACCGCAAAACCGAAGGTGTGTTTTTCTTTGTCACCCCGCCTGATAACGTGGAAGGCGGCGCGGTAAAGGCGCGAACCACATCCCGGTTTTTGCAGGAGTATGACCTTGCGCTTGCCATCAACGGCGACGGATTCTTCCCGTGGTGGTCGCGCAGCCCGCTGGATTATTACCCGAAAGAGGGCGAGCCCGTCACCCCGAATGGGTTTGCCGCCTCACGCGGAAAAATCTACGCCACCGGCTTGCAGGATGCGCGCGCCGAGCCGACGCTTTACGTCTCACGCCGCAACGAGCTCACCTTCAACCGCGCCCCCAACAATGTGTATCACGCAATTTCCGGCGACCGAATGCTGCTGCAAGGCGGAGAAATCATTGAAGGTTTGGATGACACCACCGCCGACCCGCGCACCGCAATCGGCATCAACAAAAACGGGCGTTGGGTGTATCTGGTGGTGGTGGATGGACGCCAGCCGTTTTACAGCAAAGGCGCAACCTTCCGCGAACTGGCGGAGTTAATGAAAAGTCTCGGCGCGTTTTACGCCATGAGTTTGGATGGCGGCGGCTCATCCACAATGGTCATTGCGGATGAAAACGGCAGCCCTGTGCTATTAAACTCGCCTATTGATAATTACATCCCCATGCGCGAAAGACCCGTCGCCAATCACTTTGGTTTATACATCAAGGATTAAAACGCAATCTCCCCAATCTGTTCAAAGTTGATGTCAAACAATTCTTCCGTTTCGGATTCGATTTCCGCATCCAGCGCGTCTCCGGCGTGGATTCCGCGCGCGCAGTAGGAACGATAGGGACAGTAGGAGCATCGCGCTGTTTCGTCGGTCAACGGGAAACGGCTGGCGGTGAGAATCTCATCCGCGAGTTTTTCCAGCGCGCCCCAATCCCGTTGATATTGCCCGGCGGAATATTCAAACACGGCTGGCTCGGCGGGAAAATCCGCGTACCAGTACCGCATCTCAATTTGTTCCGGCGCAATGCGCTTTGCCCGCACAAGCAAGGCGCGGTACACCCGCGTTTGCCAGCGCAAAAGCATTTGCTGATTTTGAGGACGCTTGCGATACGTCTTCCAATCGTAGATGATGACCTTGCCGTCTTGTTCGGCAATCAAGTCATACTTTGCCAGCAGGCGAAACTTGCCCAGCGGCGCGGAAAGCGCAGTTTCGGGATTTAGCCCCGTCAGGTTTCGCAAACTTGAAAGGTCTTTATCATTGATAAAATTTTCCCACCAGCGTCTTAAGTTTTCGCTGTTTGCCAGTTTGCCTATTTTTTCGGCGGGGATGCCAATAAAATATTGCTGCGCCATGCGGTGAAAATATTCGCCTTCCTGCTGGTGTTTTTCATTTTCCAGCGCGGGCTCGGCTTCCACGGCGGGGTAGCTCAACTGCTGCAAATAGCGCAATTCAAAACGGCGCGGACAGGCGGCATAATCTTGCAGGGAGGATTGACTCAGAGTCGTCAGGCGCATTCCCCTATTTTGCCACAGAAAATACCCCTTATGCTATACTTTCGCGGCGTTTGATAAACATACATTTGGAGTCTCTTATGGGACAGGAAAAAGAAACACAAGTAGCGGTATTCATTGACTACGATAATATAGAAATCAGCGTTGAAGATACGTTTGGCAAAAATATCGAAGTGGATTGGCAGCGCGTTTTTCAATACGCCGCGCAAATTGGCAGGGTGGTGGTGCGCCGCGCCTATGCCGATTGGGGTGAAGTGAAAGACCGCCAGCGCGCCTTGCTCAACCTCGGCGTGGAGCTGGTTCACGTCAGCAGCAAACGCGGCAAGAACGCAGCCGACATTCGCATTGTGATTGACGCGCTCGAACTGTTGTACTCGCAGCAGAGCAATTTCAGCCATGTTCTTTTAATTTCAGGCGATGGCGATTTTGTGGAGCTCGTTCACCGCTTGCGCGCGCACGGCAAAACGGTCATCGGGCTGGGAATAAGCGATACCACCGCTGATTATCTTGTCACCGCGTGCGACAAGTTTGTCTTTTACGACAAATGGCAGGGCGTCAATAAATTCAAGAAAACGCCGCAAATTTCCCCGCAGCCAAAACAAACCCCGCCCGCGCAAAAAAATAACGGTCCTTCGCAAAAGCAGCCTGCGGCGCAGCCAGCCACGCCCGAAGCAAAATTTGAGCAGTATGTGAATTTGCTGGGCGGGAAAAAAATCCGCGTGACAGACAGCAAAAACCGCCCGCTGATTATTTACAAAATTTACGAGCTGGTCAAGCACAGCGCCGAACCGATGACGTTCAATCAACTTAAGGAACAACTTGAATCTTTATTTGCCAGCCATGAATCCATTGAAGCGCAGACAGCGGTGAATGTAGCCTATCAACTTTTTTATACCTATTGCTTCGACTTCCATGAAAAAAACGGCGAGCGTAAGCTGGACCAAAAAATGTACTTTGCGGAAGACGTGAAGAAAGCCGCCGACCTGCTCGATAAATGCGACAGCAAACTGCTGCACATGCTCATTAACGAACTTGGCTCG
>DAOTZP010000242.1:0-7592 GCA_034434265.1 Anaerolineales bacterium
CATTGGTGGTCCCCGCTTTGTTTTGGCGGGTGGTTCGTTGGCAATGTGGGCAGGTGGTCATCGCTCTATTTTAGCCCATTCTTTTTGACACTCTCCAATTTTTTTCGCCAAATCCTGCAATTCGTCAATTTTCAGCGCGTATAAAGAATCCATCATGATGAGGGACGTGGTTTCAAGCATAATCTCGGCTTGCTTTGAAAGTTCGTTTCTTGAATATTCCCGCTCGCGCTCAAGATATTGAATTGTAAGCAGCGAAATGGCGGCGATTGCCAGCAGTCCCATGCGCATACCAATTTGCCGGGCAAGCGAAGGCTTAAACCAGAAAAAAGACTTCATGCGCGTAGTGTATCACCTGCCGGGCAGGTTTTCATTTTTCGTCATTAATTTGTCAGGTTGTTTCAAAACGGATTCAAAAAAATCAATTCCCCGCCACATGGTAAAGTGAAAATTAAAAGCGTTTCACATTTTCTTGACACATTCCATTCCCCCCTGTACAATCCCCCTGCTTTTTACACGAAATTGAATAAAAAATTCATAAAAACGGAGGATTGTCATGCAATTTGATTTACTTTCAGCCGAAGTGGCTGCCCGCGCGCCGCTGCCGCTGCTGTGGTGGCTGGGACCCATTGCGGCGGTGGTCGCGCTTGCTTTTGCTTTTTATCTGTATCAAAGCCTGATGCAGTTGAGCGAAGGCAATAAAAAGATGGTGGGTATCGCGCAGGCGGTTCGTGAGGGCGCCATGGCGTACCTAAAGAGCCAATACCGCGTGGTGTCCATCATTTTTATTGTGTTGTTCGCGGTGTTTCTTGTTCTTTCCTTCTTTAAGTTGCAAAACCCGATTGTGCCTTACGCCTTCTTAACCGGCGGTTTGTTCTCAGGCTTGTGCGGTTTTATTGGAATGAAAACCGCGACCAATGCCTCTGCGCGCACGACTTTTGCCGCCACCAAAAGCCTGAACAGCGCCTTGCAGGTTGCTTTGCGCGCAGGCGCGGTGATGGGACTTGTGGTTGTCGGCTTCGCGCTGTTGGATATTACCGTCTGGTTCTATCTTTTGTATACCGTCTTCCCCAAATTTTTCCCCAGCGCGTTTGAATTTTTGACCGTTGCCAACCCGCTTCCTGAAATTACGGCGGTGATGCTCAGCTTTGGCATGGGCGCTTCCACACAGGCGTTGTTTGCCCGCGTGGGCGGCGGTATTTATACCAAGGCGGCAGATGTGGGGGCGGACTTGGTCGGCAAAGTGGAAGCAAACATCCCCGAAGACGACCCGCGCAACCCCGCCACCATTGCGGATAACGTGGGCGATAACGTGGGCGATGTGGCAGGCATGGGCGCGGATTTATACGAATCCTATGCAGGTTCCATTCTTGCCACTTCGGCATTGGGCGTTGCCGCAGTCGGCGCGCAAAGCGGCGATTTAACTCAAGGCATGTTGTTTGTCTCGGCGCCGATTGTGCTTGCCGCGCTTGGCGTTTTCCTCTCCATTATTGCTTTGTTCTTTGTCCGCTCGCATGAAAAAGCCACGCAAGGCGAATTAATCAACGCGCTCAGCCGTGGTTTGTACATCAGCTCGGCGGGCATTGCCGTCTTATCCCTTCCGCTGTTTATTTATATGGAAATGCCCAACCCGTGGGCGCTTTGGATTGTTGTTTTGACCGGTTTGGCGGTTGGCATTGCCATCGGCAAACTGACTGAATACTACACCTCGCACGCGTTTGAACCCACCCGCGATATTGCCGAGCAGGCAAATACCAGCACTGCAACGGCGATGATTGAAGGCATTGCGCTTGGCATGAAATCAAGCGGCGCGCCCGTTTTGGTGGTTGTCGTTGGCATTGTCATCAGCTACTATGCTTATGGCGGCGCGGCGAATATTTTGATGGGCTTGTATGGCGTGGGTCTTGCTGCGGTGAGTATGCTTTCCACGCTTGGCTTTACGCTTGCCACTGATGCTTATGGTCCCATTGCGGATAACGCCGGCGGCAACGCGGAAATGTCCGGCTTGAAACCGGAAGTCCGCCACCGCACCGACCAGTTGGACGCGGTGGGCAACACAACCGCCGCAATTGGCAAAGGCTTTGCAATTGGCTCCGCAGCGTTGACTGCAATGGCGTTGTTAGCCGCTTACCTCGAAGAAATCCGCTTGGTGCTTACTCACTTGCGCGGCGTAAAAACGCTTGAAATCAACGGTCAAACGGTTGAAACCGCCCGCGTCACCATTGAACAATTTATGGCGTACTATAACGTCACCCTGCTCAACCCCGCTGTTTTGGTGGGCATTTTCAGCGGCGTGGCGACTGCCTTCTTCTTCTCCGCGATGACGATGAGCGCGGTTGGACGCGCCGCAGGCGGCATGGTGGAGGAAGTCCGCCGCCAGTTCCGCGAAATCAAGGGTATTCTTACCGGCAAAGGCAAGCCCGATTACGCCCGCTGTGTGGAAATCAGCACCAAATCGGCGCAGCAAGAAATGGTTGCTCCTTCCGCGCTGGCGATTGTCATTCCAGTTGTGATTGGCGTGGTGTTTGGCGTTGCCGGTGTGCTGGGATTGCTGGCTGGCTCGCTTGCGGCTGGCTTCTCGCTCGCGGTGATGATGTCCAATGCCGGCGGCGCGTGGGATAACGCGAAGAAATACATCGAAGCGGGCGAATATGGCGGCAAAGGCTCCCCTGCGCACAAAGCCGCCGTGGTTGGCGATACCGTCGGCGACCCGTTCAAGGATACTTCCGGTCCTTCGCTGAACATCCTCATCAAATTGATGTCCATGGTGTCGGTTGTGTTCGCCGGTTTGATTGTGGCGTTCAACAACGGTCAGGGCTTGTTGATGATGTTGTTTGGAAAATAACCCTGAAAGCGGGGGATTTGCGCAATTACTAAACAACAAGGGAATCTCGCACAAATGAGATTTCCTTGTTGTTTTTAAGAGCGGACATCTTCGATGTGATAGAATCTCCGCATGGTCAGTGAATATTTAACCGTCAAAAAAAACGCCTTGTTGTTTGGAGCCGTGTGGCTGCTTTTGTGGCTGTTTCCGTGGGGGACGTTCATTTGGTTTGATGGCAGCTTGTATCTGATGTTTTTGGTTGACATGTTAAAACTTGCGCTGGCGCTGGCGCTGTTTATTTTGCCGGGAATATGGCTTTACCTGCTTTTGCGTCAGTCAAACAATTCATTTGCAGGGCTATGGGATTTTCCCGTCATTGGATTTGCTTTGTCTGTTACATTGATTTCCATGACGGGAATCGTTGGGCGGGTATTGGGATTCTCTTTCGATTTGGTTAAACATATATTCATGTTCATTGGCGTTGTGGAGTTGATTTTGCTATCGCGCCTTCGCGTGAATTTTCTTGTTAGAAAAGAGCATATTCTTGGTTTGCTCCGCGACTTGTTTCAAAATATTTTATTGCTGCTATCTCTAATTTTCGCCGTATCCATGATGTTTAATGAATTTTTATTTTTTATTGACGATACAACGTATGCCGCTTATTCCACAAGCTGGCAATTTGCCGACAGATTAGGCTTTACAAACATTGTCCACTATACAGGCGCAATTGAAAACCCCCGTTTTTGGCTGGCGCTTTATCCTATGGTTCACGCCTTGTTGGCGGATATAAGCGGTATTCCCGTTATCCTGCTTTACAGCAACTACCTTGAGATTTTCCTTGTCTTTCTTGCCGTAGTCACTGTGTATTGGTTTGCGCGCGCGCTGGGGGTATCCCCAACTCTTTCAGGGGTTGCGGCGCTGATTCAAATGATGATGTATTTGTGGATGATTGGCGAAGATTGGCCCGTTGGATTTTGGTTCTTCCTTAACATGGCAGAGGATAAAGTATCAGCGGCTTTTTTGCTATCTCCGGTATTTTTTTGTTTTGCGCTGAAGTATATTGAATCGCAATCCAGAAACAACCTGCTTTTGACTCTTGCCGCCGGAGTTGGGCTGTCTCTTACACATCCAGCCATTCTTTTCTTTGCTTGCTTTATTGCGGCGGAAATGGCGCTTTTGGCATTGCTTGTAAAGAAAGCAACGTTTCGGACTTTACTTCCATTGATTGTTGTTGTCGTTGTGATTATTCTTCCATATCTTGCCATTCGTTTGTATAACCCGCCGTCTTTACAAAGAACCCCTTTTGACGGGCGCAGCGCCCGCGATACTTTCCAAATTGAAAGATATACCAATATTGTTAATGACACTTTTTATGGACTTAACCCGGAAGTCTTGAAATTTTTTGATATTTCACCGGAAAGCGCGGTTTATGCCCCCTATCAAATTTTTAGATTGTTTCCCGTTTTTCTTGCCCTGACAGCGGGCGTTTTAGCGTTCGCCCGGATACAAAACGGGGCTTTGTATTGGTATGTCTTATCTTCCGTTTTGTTGGTTGCGTTTGCCGCAATTCCCTACACCGGCTGGATTTTAGGATATTTTGTTTCCGCGCGTTTAATTTCCCGCGCTTCATGGTTTTCTCCGCTGGGCTTGGCTGGCGCGCTGGTTTTGGCTGCAATTTTTGAAAGATTACGAACAAGATTTTCTTTACTCCGACGCTTGAAGGCTGCGCTCTATGAGGGAAGGCAAAGAAATGGTTATGCAGGAATTGCCGCAGGTTTTGTTTTTTTTGTATTGATGTTTAATGTCAATATCTTTCCGCGTTTGCCTCAATATTTTACGGGATTTGAATATTACAATGCTCTTGCGAAAGTTGGCGCATATATTGACTCGAACACGCCAGCCCCTGTAACCGTTGTCGCCTTAAATTATGCGGACACTCAATTACTTCCCAGTGTTTCTTCAAAGGCAAACCTCATTTCTTTCCGGGAAGAAAAAGAGTATAACCCGCATAATTATTTCCTTTCCCTTGAAGAGATTCGACACCGGCTGGAAGCCAGTAATGCGATTCGTTTAATTGACGACCCGTCTATCAATCTTGAAAAACGATGTTCCGCCCTGAAAGAATACAATGTGGCGTATGTGGTCGCATCCAGCGAAAATGTTGATTCTTTTTTGAATTTATACAAAGGCTGTAATGAGCGGTTTGCGCGCGTATACCAAACCAAGAATATAATATTGCTGCAACGAAAATAAAAAAAGCGGCAATTTTTTAATTTAACTTTACCGCTTTCCGACGCTTAGCCCAAGCATACTCAGCACAAAACTGGTAAAGATGATGTAACCGCCAGCCAGCATGGCGAGGCTGCCGCCGTACACAAGACGAATGCTGCGGTCAAAGCCGATTTGCTCGAACTGGTTGGAAAGTTCGATGGCGAAGAGCATCAACCCCAGACCGAAGAGGAAAACAAGAAAGCCGATGGCTAGCCCTGTTTCCAACGTGAAGTATGGAAACAGGCGAAAGACGCCGGGCTGTTTTGGCAAAAGTCCGGTCTTGTAGGCAAAAACGCGGGTGATGACGGCAAATGAAAGCGCGTTTAAGCCCAGCATCATCACCGCGCCCGCGCCGATGAAACTGTGAAAATCCAAAAGGCGGAATCCAACATCCAGTGGACCGCTGAATAAAATTGCGCTTAAAAATCCGCCGACAAGGGTGAGTAATAAGCCCGGATAGAAGAAAAGCCATGTGGGACTGTACAAAAGCAAAAAACGCAAATGCCGCCAGCCATCGCGGAAACTGCGCAAATGCGGCGGGCGGTCGCGCCCGTCGGGCGAAAGGGTGGTCGGCACTTCGCATACTTTCATTTCCAGGATGGAGGCTTTGATGACGATTTCGCTGGCGAGCTCCATGCCCAGCGTTTGCAAATCCATTTTTTGTATGGCTTCTTTGGTAAAGCCGCGCAGCCCGCAGTGAAAATCGTTGGCTGGCGTTTTGAAAAACAATTTTCCGATAAAGGATAAAACAGGGTTGCCGATGTATTTGTGGTGCCAGGGCATGGCGCCGGGTTTAATACCGCCTTTGAAGCGGTTGCCCATCACAAGGTCGTAACCTTCGCGCAGTTTTTCCACAAACGGCATGAGATTTTCCAAATCGTAACTGTCGTCTGAATCGCCCATGATGATGAACTTTCCGCGCGCGGCAGCGAACCCGCCGCGCAGCGCGGCGCCGTATCCCTTTTGCGGAATATGCGCGACAACAGCCCCGGCTTTTTCCGCAATTTCAACTGAACGGTCTGTGCTGCCGTTATCCGCGATGATGATTTCCCCGCGCACATTGTTGTTTTTGAGAAACCGCTGCGCCTTTTCAATGCACACGCCAAGCGTGCGTTCTTCATTCAGGCAGGGCATGACAATACTTAATTCGATGTCTTCGGTGGTCATGTGTTTTTTCCTATCCGCTCCGCCAAGCGCCTTTTGCTCGGCTTTAGTTTATCATATTCACCAGCGGGGTGGGGGAGGGCGGCTGCATAAAAAATATTTTGTGAAACAAATAGCGAACGTTCTCCAACATTCCAATTTGGGCTGGAAACGCAAAAACGCAAAATGATTCGCGCAATTGGAACAATACGGGCAGGGGACAGGCTGAAATTTAGACTTTTGCAAGTTTGAAGTTTGTTTTCGATAAGTATTATTATCGAAAACATTGACAAAACCCCGCGTTTCGCGCATAATTGACGCCATGAGCGAAGAAACCCAATCCACGCCGACAATTTACGATGTGATGCAAGCCTACCTGCAATCCTTACAGCGCGCGCGCAGCAAACATACCATGATGTCCTACAAAAATGCGCTGCGCGTATTTCAGACCGTGCTTGCAAAGCGCGGGTTGAATGCGGAGTCCACCCCCATTCAAAAACTGAACGAAGCCCCCTTCCTCAAATTTGTGGAGCATTTGCACCTGTACGCGGCTGCCACCGAGCAGATGTATTTGCAAGCCGTGAAAGGCTTTTACCTGTTCGCGGATTCCGAGGGGTACACACAAGTCAGCCAGTCCCGGCTTACCGTGCTGATGCGCCAGCGCGCGCGGCGTCTCAGCATTCGGCTGCCGCAATTCCCAAGCGGCGAAATCGAAGCGCTGCTGGAAAAAGCGCAGGATGCGCGGAATTTGCTCCCCAGTGATTTGCCTGACAACTTGACCGCTAAACTACGCGCAATGCGTGACCGCGCTTTCTTAATCACGCTCGCGGATACCGGGCTGCGCGTGCATGAGGCTTGCAACTTGCGGCGCGGCGACATCAACTGGAATGAAGGTTATGCGTTGATTGTCGGCAAGGGAAACAAACAGGCTGTGATTCGTTTTACCACGCGCGCCATGCAGGCGGTGAAGGAATATCTCGCGCTGCGGGCGGAGTTGGATGGCGCTTGCGGCAGACAGCTCAGTTCCCTTCCCCTTTTTGCGCGGCATGATAAAGGCGCTGGGAAAAAAATCAAACCGATGACGCCGACCACCGGGCGGAATCTTGTGCGCGAGCGGGTGAAGCAATTTTTGGGCGCGGAGATGACGGGTAAAATTACGCCGCACTCGTTTCGTCATTACTTTGTCACAGCCGTGCTGCGCGGCACGGGCAATTTGCGCATCGCGCAGGAATTGGCGCGGCATGAAAATATTGAAGTGACAAAGCGGTACACCCACCTCTCCAACGAGGAATTGGACAAAGCCTATTATGAAGTGTTTGAGAAGAAAAATAAGCAGCCGACAAACGTTTATGAAAGT
>DAOTZP010000243.1:0-7745 GCA_034434265.1 Anaerolineales bacterium
TTAATTTACCCATTCGTTTTGAAAACAAAGACATAAAAACCTCCAATTCCTATGCTGCTCAGTGAAACTACTGAAAAAAACCATAAATCCTTGCCTACTATACTTATAGCAGGCGGGATTGTCTGTCAGGAATCTTTGATTTTTAATGGGAAAAACATTGCAAAGCCCTTAAATTCCCCTACTTAAGGGCTATTCTGAGGGGGTCAAACCATGTTTAATGGCAAGCCGCACGAGTTCAGGCAGGTTTTTGACGTTAAGTTTTTCCATCAGGCGGCTGCGGTACGTTTCCACAGTTTTGGGCGAAAGGTTAAGCCGCTCGGCGATGGACGCGCTGGTTGCGCCTTCCACCGTCAGATGCAGAACCTCGCGCTCGCGGGAGCTCAACGCCTCAAACGGGCTGCGCTCTTGCTGGCTGTTGAGGTAGCCGGGCGGAATCGAGTCGCGCACTATCGGGCTGATGTATCGCTCCCCCGCGAACACATCCCTCACCGCCTGAACAACCTCCTTTCCGGCGGATTCTTTCAACAGGTAGCCTTTTGCGCCCGCCTGCATGGCGTGATACACATGCTCGGCGTCCGAATGCACGGAAAGAATGATGATGCGGGTTTTGGGCAGGCTGGCAAGGATGGCGCGCGCGGCGTCAATGCCGTTGAGCTCGGGCATGGTGATGTCCATCAACACCACATCAGGCGAAGCGGCAAGCGCTCCCGCCACCGCGCTGCGCCCGTCTTCCGCCTCGCCAACCACACGAATATCGCCTTGCAGTTCAAGCAAGGCGCGCAGCCCTTCCCTGAGAATGCGGTGGTCATCCACAAGGTACACGGAAATCATCATAACCTTGCAACCCTCACTTGTATTTTCGTTCCGCGTCCGGGCGCGGATTCAATTTTGAAGGAAGCGTCCAAAGCGCGGGCGCGCTCGCGCATAATCATCAGTCCCCAATGCGCGGTCTGGTCATTCGCCGCCTTTTGCATATCAAACCCCACGCCGTTATCCGCAATGGTCATTTGCACATATTCGCCGTCATCTTTGAGTTCCACTTCCACTTGCGAGGCGCGCGCATATTTGGAGATGTTGTTAAACGCCTCCTGCGCTATACGAAACAAGCCGATTTCCGTTTGCGGAGGCAAACGCAGCGCGCGCAAACTGTAATCGTTGACCTGCACGGCGACCTGTGTGCGGCTGGTAAATTGCTGCCCAAACCAAATCAACGCCGCGGAAAGACCATAGCGCTCAAGCATGGGAGGTAAAAATTCCGCCATAATGTTGCGCATCCGCGCAATGGTATCTTCCATCATTTTGCTTGTGTCGCCAATCAGGGTTTTGATGTTTTCGGGGTAGTCTTGCGGCAGGGTTTTTTCGAGCAATGAAAGGTTGATGTTGATGGCGGTCATATTCTGCCCAACGCTGTCATGCAATTCACGCGCCAGCTGACGGTATTGGTTTTCCTGCAGGTCCACCAATTGCTGCGCCAAGTGACGAAGCTGGGAGCGGTTTTCGTTGATGCTGTTAAACATCCGCGCATTTTCAATCGTCAACGCCAGCGGGCTGGCAAGGCTTTTCAAAAAGGCAAAATCGCTGCGGTTAAAAGACGCCGCGCCGTTTCTATTCCGTATGACAAAAATGATTCCAATCTGCTTGTCGCGCAGCGAAAGCGGAATTGCCGCCACTCCCCGCCAGCCGCCGGGGCTAATCAGCTCGTGAAAACGGTCGGGCAAAAACTCGCGGACTTCTTCATACGTCCACTGTTTTTCAACTCCGTTTTCCTGGTCTCTTAAAAGCGCGGTAAGTTTTTGCTCATGAATGGAAAAGGAATAGTCCTGCATTTTGAGCCACATTTTTTCACGAAGTTCCGCATTGGAATGCGAAAGCGCGGCGACATGCAGGGTTTCTTCATCATCATGCAGGGCAAGAGCAATCATGCAAAAATCCGCAATCAGGCTGGTGATTTGCCCGGCAACGTGGTTAAGCAGCCCCCAATAATCATGAGCGTAGGCAATCATCGTCTGCGAGAGCGCCGCTAAAATTTCGGCGCGATTTTTTTCTTCCTGAAGCATGGCTGCGCGCTCAAGCACCTTGTCTTCAATGGATTGAATAAGAAAACGAAGACGCTCGTTCACCTGCCTTCCGGCGGAAATATTTTTTATCGTAAGCAACACAAATTGAATGTTGTTTTTTTTATCAAAAGCGGGGGAAAGCGCGCAAGCAAACATTCTTTCGCCGCTGCGGTCTTCAAAAGATTCTTCGCGCCGCGATTTTGACATTTGCACCACGCGCGCTTCCAGCGGCATCCCGTCAAGATTAAGCAGGTCTAAAACATTTTTTCCCACCAGCGCGGCTGCGGATGGAAATTGCAGCAATTCGGCTGCCGACTCGCTGGCAATGTAAATCTTTCCGCTTAAGTCAAAGACGATTGCCGCGGCTGTGGATAGATTTAACAACAACTCGGCTTCCGCATGAATGGCGGAAAGCAAAGGAGCCGTCTGGGGAAGAGATGAAGATTCCATATTCATCCGTTCAATTGTACCGCCAGCTCCAAAAAAGGATTAAACTATAATGAAAACCATATCAACCTGACCCAACAAAAAGGACATTCCATGAAACGAGAAATCCATGCCCCAACCGGAACCACACTCACCTGCAAAAACTGGCAGATTGAAGCCGCCTACCGCATGATTCAAAACAATCTCGACCCCAAAGTCGCCTTTGACCCGGATAACCTGATTGTCTATGGCGGGCGCGGACGCGCCGCGCGCAACTGGGAATGTTACGATGCGATTCTCGAATCCTTAAAGAATCTTGAACCTGATGAAACCCTGCTTGTGCAATCAGGCAAGCCGGTGGCAATCTTCCGCACACACACCGATGCGCCGCGCGTATTGATTGCCAACAGCAACATTGTGCCGCATTGGGCAACGCAGGAAAACTTTGACAAGTGGGAAAAACAAGGCTTGATTATGTTCGGGCAAATGACCGCCGGAAGCTGGATTTATATTGGCACGCAGGGCATTTTACAAGGGACGTATGAAACCTTTGGCGCGCTGGCGCGCCTGCACGGATGGGGCTCGCTAAAGGGCAAGCTTGTCCTCACCGCCGGGCTGGGAGAGATGGGCGGCGCGCAGCCGCTTGCCATTACGATGAATGAAGGCGTGGGCGTCATTGTGGAAGTGGACCGCTGGCGCGCGGAAAGACGCTTATCCCTGCGTCAAGTGGATGCAATGACCGATAACTTGGAAGAAGCAATGACCTGGGCGGAAGAAGCCATGAAAGCGGGAAAAGGCAAGTCCATTGCCTTGGTGGGCAACGCAGCGGAAATTCTGCCCGAGCTGTTGCAGCGCGGCGTCGTTCCCGATGTGGTCACAGACCAAACCTCCGCGCATGACGTGATGTACGGATACATTCCCGCCGGTTTGACTCTCGAACAGGCGAATGAACTCCGCGAAAAAAATCCAAAGGAATACGAAAAACGCGCAATGGCTTCAATGGCAAAGCATGTTGAAACCATGCTGGCATGGAAAGCCAAAGGCAGCGTGGTGTTTGATTACGGCAACAACCTGCGCCAGCGCGCGTTTGATTACGGCGTGCAAAATGCGTTTGAATATCCGGGCTTTGTCCCCGCCTATATCCGCCCGCTGTTTTGTGAAGGGAAGGGACCCTTCCGCTGGGTTGCGCTTTCCGGCGACCCGGAAGATATTTACGTCACAGACCAAGCCATTGTGGAGCTTTTCCCCGAAAACGAGCATCTCAAACGCTGGCTGACGATGGCGCGCGAACAGGTGGAATTTCAAGGCTTGCCCGCGCGCATTTGCTGGCTGGGCTACGGTGAACGCGCCAAAGCCGGTCTTAAGTTAAACGAACTTGTCGCCAGCGGAAAAGTCAAAGCCCCCATTGTGATTGGGCGCGACCATCTTGATTCCGGTTCGGTGGCAAGCCCCAACCGCGAAACGGAAGGCATGAAAGACGGTTCGGACGCCATTGCCGACTGGCCCCTGCTAAACGCAATGATTAACGCCGTGGGCGGCGCAACATGGGTAAGCCTGCATCACGGCGGCGGCGTGGGAATTGGATACAGCATTCACGCGGGGCAGGTCATCGTTGCGGATGGAACGCCCGAAGCCGCAAAGCGCATCGAGCGCGTGCTCACCACCGACCCGGGCATGGGCGTTGCCCGCCATGTGGATGCCGGGTATGAAGAAGCGATTCAGTTTGCCAAAGCAAACGGCGTGAAAATTCCAATGATGAAATGAAAAAAACCAAACGCCGCGCCGCGCTTGTTAAAACGTATGTTTATTCTCCAATAATCTTAATCAACACGCGCTTTCTGCGTCTGCCGTCAAATTCGCCGTAAAAAATCTGCTCCCATGTTCCAAAATCCAGCTGACCTTTTGTGACGGCAACAACCACCTCGCGCCCCATAATCTGACGCTTCATGTGCGCGTCGGCGTTGTCTTCGCCCGTGTCGTTGTGACGGTATCCGCGCACGGGCTCATGCGGGGCAAGTTTTTCGAGCCACTGGTCATAGTCGTGATGCAAGCCTGATTCATCGTCATTGATAAAAACGGATGACGTGATGTGCATGGAATTGACCAAAATCAACCCCTCTTGAATGCCGCTTTCCCGCAGGGCTTCTTCCACTTGCGGGGTGATGTTAATAAATCCGCGGCGGGCGGGGACGTGAAAAACAAGTTCCTTGCGAAAGGATTTCATGTCTGCTTTTCCTCCTTATTCAAGTTTTGGCGGGCGGGGTTTCGCCATCCGCCTTATTAAATTTTTCGCGCATGTTTATTTCAGATTGATGTTGAAGTCGCCGCTGTCCTCAAACCATTCATCCGCCAGCGGCTGCCATTCACCGCTTTGGTCGGCGCGGTCTTTCCAGTTTTCTTTTCCACTCCACGATTCGATTTTGATTTCATAGACCGAAGTGGCGCGTAGTTCCTTGTCGGTAATTTCGCGGTATTCCTTCCCCGCGGTCATGGTGGGGAAATATTTCTTAATCAACCCATACAGCGCGGCGCGGGCTTCTTGCAGGTCGGTGATGACGCGCGCCGCGCCAAACACCATGACGCTGCGATATTGCACTGAAAATTCCAGCGCGACATTGGAAGGCAAAAATTTTCCCATTTCGCTGGCTTCCAAACAAACTTTGGGGTTTCTCTCAAGGTTGGCGCGGACGCGCCCGGCAATGTTGGAGTGGAAGATAATCCGCGCGTTGTTTTCGTCATACCAAAACATGCTGGGCGTAATAAAAGGCTGGTCCTGCCACACCATCGCAATGTGACCGACCTTCGCCTCGCGCAAAAACGAGCGAATCCAATCCTCTTCGCGTTTGTATTCGGGCAGGCGCTGATATGCGGTGGGAGGCTGATTTTCGTAATTTCGGGTCATTCTTTATCATCCACCAGCAGATATTTATACCACTTCCAAAGTGAAAGACAGCCAACAAAGCAGGTTGCGCCGACCAGCAGCCAGCCGAAAATATTAATCATGCCTGCCAAGTTCAGCACAAAATAAATTACCGCGCCGCTGGTCAATCCTCCAAGCATGGTCACTTGAATGGCAAGCAGGCTGGCAATGCTGTATGGCTTGTCCATCGGCGGAATTTGCTTCATGCGCCATTTGAAGGCTTTGGCAATTTCGGGATTGTTCTCAATATAATAATCTTTGATTGTATTCATCGCCTCCACCGATTCGTGCCACGCGGCGCGCAGCCTTGCAAGCTGCGCGAGAGTCAACGCGCCCATGACGGTTAAGATGACAAACAAAACCGCAAACGCAAGCGAAATGCTCTTCATCTGCTCTTCGGCAAACTGCGTGCCGAGAATGGCAGCCACCAGCGAACCCGCCGTGACAAAATAAAACGAAGTGACGCGCGAGCGGTCTTCATTGGCTTGAAACGCGGTCTGTGCGATGTAATTAAATTCCGCTTGCAGCATTTGGTCATGGTTGAGTTTTGTTTTTTCCGCCATGTTTACACCTCAAACGCCCATTCGCCGCCGCGCATCACCGGCTCGCTGGTCCCATCAGCGCGGATGCCGTCAATATTCATCTCCGCCGACCCGACCATAAAGTCCGTGTGAATTAAACTCTTGTTGCCGCCTTGCGCTACAAATTCATCATCGCTCATATCCTCGCCGCCTTCGAGCGTGGTTTTATACGCGTTGCCAAACGCAATGTGACAGGATGCGTTTTCATCGAACAGCGTGTTGTAGAACATGATGCCGCTCTGGCTGATGGGCGAGCTGTGCGGAACCAGCGCGACTTCTCCCAGCCTCGCGCCGTTTTCATCGGTTTCAAGGTGTTTTTTTAAGTCGGCTTCGCCCTTCTTCGCGCTAACCTTGACTGCCCGCCCGTTTTCAAACGTCACGCTAAACCCTTCCACAAGCACGCCCGCCATATTCAACGGCATGGTGGCAGCGACATAACCCTCCACCTTGTCTTTATGAGGCAGGGTGAACACCTCTTCGGTTGGAATATTCACCGTTGCCGTAATTCCATTTTTGAATGTTTCCTGCGCGCCCATCCAGCGGTGATTTTCAGGCAAGCCGACTGTCAAGTCGGTGCCGGGCGCTTTGTAATGCAGCGCGGAATATTTCTTCGCGGTCAGGTAATCTTTATATTTGACCAGTCTGCCGGTATGTTCCTGCCATGCCGCAACGGGGTCGGGCTGGTCAATGCGGCAGGCTTTGAAAATCGCCTCCCACAATTTCATTTGCGCCTCTTCCACTGGCAGGTTGGGGAACACCTTCTTCGCCCACGCGGGCGCGGCTGTGGCAACTACGCACCAGTTCGCCATGTTTTCATATTTTCGCAGCGGCTCCACCAGTTTTTGATACATCACCCTGCGCGTCGCAGAGATGCGCTCGGAATCAATGCCTTCGTATAAATCCGGGTCGGAGGCGTGAATGGCAAGCGTGGCGTCGCCGCGTTTGTAATATTCTTCATAGCGGGTCAAAACCCAATCGGGAAAATGCCCCAGCGTTTCGGCGCGCGCGTGTTCCAAACGAATGCGGCTGATTTTCTCATCCTCCCATACCACTTCGACATATCGCGCGCCCGCCTTGTATGTGCTTTCCGCCACTGCGCGGGCAAACGGCGCATCGGTAATAGGCGCGCGCAGCAAAAGGCATTGGTCCTTGCGAAAATTCAAACCGACTTTTACAACAACATCGGCGTATTTTTTTAGCATTGCTTCAAATTCTTTTTGTTCCATTCATTCCTCCAAAAAATAACGCTCTTCAAGAAAAATTCTTGAAGAGCGCGTTCATTAATAATTTTAATTCACCTTAAACGCCCATTCCCCTTGGCGCATAACAGGCTCGCGGCTGCCGTCTTTCTTAATGCCGTCAATATCCATCTTTGGCGAGCCAATCATAAAGTCCACATGGTTCAGGCTGGTATTGCCGCCCTGAGCGTTGAATTCTTCCTCGCTCAATTCTTCGCCGCCAATCAGCGTAAACCGATAGGCGCGCCCAATGGCAATGTGACAGGAAGCATTCTCATCAAACAGCGTGTTGTAAAAGAGATGCCCGCGCTGGGCAATGGGGGAACTGGCAGGCACAAGCGCCACCTCCCCAAGACGACGCGAGCCTTCATCCGTATCCACCAGTTTTTGCAGCGCGGCTTCGCCCTTCTTTGCGCTGACTTTGGTGATGCGCCCGTTTTCAAACGTCACTTGAAAGTCTTCAATCAACGTGCCGCCATAGCTGAGCGGAAAAGTGGATGTCACCACGCCGTCGGCGCGGTTT
>DAOTZP010000244.1:0-4860 GCA_034434265.1 Anaerolineales bacterium
CAAACATCAAACTCCCGGGGCGGATTGGGCGAATTCATGCGCAAACCTGCAGCGCAAATTGGCTTGCTGGCTGTTGTCGCCGTCGTTGTATATCTCATTGCGTTTGCGGGCGGCGGCGGTTCATCCGCCACAGCCTTGCCGCGCGAAGTCAGCGTGGATGAAGCGTACAAACTTTCCCAGCAGGAAGATGTCTTCGTGCTGGATGTGCGCCAGCCCGAAGAATGGGACGAATATCACGCAACCAACGCCACGCTCATTCCGCTGGGCGAGCTGCAAAGCCGCCTGAACGAAGTGCCAAAAGACAAAAAGATTGTCGTTGTCTGCCGTTCGGGCAACCGCAGCCAGCAGGGACGCGATATTCTACTCAGCGCCGGATTCAACGCCACCAGCATGGCAGGCGGGTTAAGGGAATGGTACGCGCGCGGCTATCCGGTTGAAGGCGCGCCCGCGCAGTAAAAACAAATATAAAGATATAATGCGGCGTGGAGCAATCTCCGCGCCGTTTTTCTTTATGAAAAAAATCCTCCCCCTTCTTTTCTTAATTGCCCTCTTCTTTCCAGCCGCGTCCGCCCGCGCGCACCCGGCGGATATGTACGGCAACAACATTCAAATCACGCTTACGCAAAGCGGCATGAAAGCGCGCTGGGAGATCAAACCCGGTCCCATGCTGGTTTCGTTTTTATGGCACGAAGCCGATGCCAATCAGGATGAAATACTCAGCGCGGAGGAAGAATCCGCTTGGGGAGAATCGCGCGCCTCATTTTTAACAGCCACCCTCGACAAACGCGAACTTCCCCTGCGCCTCGACTCCGCCTACATCCCAAAAGATTTGACGGCTTTCCAAGCGGGCGAAGATTTTATTGTGCTGCAATTTTCCACAACATGGCAAAGCGAATTGACCGGCACGCACACGCTGGTCATCAAAAACATGATGGAGACCAAAAAATCCATCAACTTTTATCAAGTAAAAGCGGAAGACCCCGCCGCGTTTTTATTTCCCATTCAGCGCAACCACGTCCTCGAAGTGGACTTCGCCGCCAACCGCAGCCTGATGCCGGACTCACCCAGCCTGCTCACTGTATGGGATAGCGGCACGCCGTCGCTGCCTGTTGGTCAGCAAAAAGATACCGTGACCGAAACCGCCGAACAGGTCGTGCCGCAACTTGCCGAGCGCACACCGCAGGAAATTTTGCTCGACCTTGTGCGCGAAAAAGAATTTTCGCTGGCGTTTTATATTTTTGCGCTGTTTGTTTCGCTGGCATTGGGCGCGCTGCACGCGCTTACCCCCGGTCACGGCAAGACGGTGGTGGCGGCATATTTGGTCGGCTCACGCGGCACAACATGGCACGCCATTGTGCTGGGAAGCGTGGTCACGCTGACGCATACCGGCTCGGTGTTTTTGCTCGGCGTAATAACGCTGGCGGCTTCGCAATACATTTTGCCGACGGCAATCATCCCCGCGTTGGAGATTCTCTCCGGCTTGCTCATCGTTGGGCTGGGGTTGTATTTATTCTGGCAGCGGTTTTTATATTGGAGAAACCTGAATCAAAAACAGCAAAAAGAAAGAAAGATTGGGTTGGGAAAGTTTTCAGCAAAAAAACCGGCGGGCGCGATAAAAATCGAAAAGCCAAATCCCAATTTGCATCATCACGGCGATGGAAAGTTGCACTCGCACGAAGTCCCCGAACAGATTACATGGAAATCTTTAATTGCGCTGGGCGTCAGCGGAGGTCTCGTCCCCTGCCCGGATGCAATAGCCATTCTGCTGGTGGCGGTTGCCATCAACCGCTTAATGCTTGGGCTGGCTTTAATTGTTTCGTTCAGTTTGGGGCTGGCGGTTGTCTTAATCATCATCGGGCTGGCAATGGTTCACAGCGCAAGGCTTTTTCGCCGCATGGATTCATTTAACAAAATCGCGCCGTTTATGCCAGTCATCAGCGCGGCGGTGGTGCTGCTGCTGGGAATTGCCCTCACCTACGGCGCAATCGCAAGGATGGGGAGCGGTGAAAGTTTGCCGCTTCCAGAATCCAGCTCGCGGGTGGAAGAGGCGCGGGTTCTCTATCTGCTGGAAGATGAGGAAGAAAATCGCCAGTTGTTTTTGTTTGAAACGCGGAGTCAATCTTCCATTCGCTTAACGAATGCGCCAAAAGGCGTGGTGGATTACGCGCCCGCGCCCGATGGCAGGAAGATTGTCTATATCGAAATGGATGAAAATTTGGAATACAACCTGCGGCTGGTGAATGTGGACGGCGCAAATAACCGCGTGATTGTTCCGTGTAAAAGCGCGGTGTGCAGCCAGCCGGTTTGGTCGGCGGATGGCGGCAGAATTGTGTATGAATACATGCCGCAAAGCGAAGAGGGCGCAAGCCTGCCCGCGTTGTGGTGGTTTGACTTGGAAACAAATAAAAGCCAGCCCGTGTTTCAAGAGTCGCGGCTGCCCGGCAGCAATGCGCGCTGGTCGCCGGATGGCGCGTGGATGAGTTATTCCTCGCCCGATGGAATCAAATTGATTCATTTTGAAAGCGGCGAAACGCGCGTGATAAAAAACGCGCTCGGCGCGGCGGCGGAATGGTCGCCGGATGGAAAGTTTATTCTGCTGCGCGATGTGGTCATTGAAAATGAGCGTTTTATTACGCAGTTGTTTTTGTATGAAATCAAATCGCAAAAGATGGCGCAAATCGGCGCGGACGCGCAGTTTGAAAACATTCTCGCGGCGTGGTCGCCGGATGGAAATTGGATTGCCGTTGTGCGGCGCGATTCTTCCACCCCGCGCGGGGACCAGGTGTGGTTAATGCGCCCGAATGGAAGCGAAGCGCGCGCGCTGACGGATACGCCAAACGTGCTGCACGGAAGTTTGAACTGGTCGCCGGATGGAAAATACCTTTTATATGATTTATATTTGCTCGACTCCGCGCCGCTGAAAGCGCAGTTGGAGATGATTGAAGTTGAATCGGGCAATGTGAAAACTTTGACCGATGGATATACCCCCAAGTGGATTTGGACTCGATAAACACGCTTAAATCACCCAAGTTGCTACCCTTGCTTAATTTTTTACCGCCGAGGCGCGGAGGACACGGAGAAATTCATTAAAAACTCTGCGCCCTCTGCACATCGGCGGTTCAAAACAGGCAAAACCTTTCTTCCCTTTTGAAGGCGGCAACTTGCGTTAATTAAATTTTTTTGGGAATGATGCTCTTAATTCATTTGCGGGCGCTGACGTTGTTGTTACTACGCGGCAATGCGCTCATCACGGGATGGTAGGTCGGCTCGGGGCGCGGCACATAGGTTTGGGCGGGCGCAGCAGGCTGGGGTTTGGGAACAGGCCGCGGGTAGGTATTCACCGCGCGGGGCAAATTCGCATGAAGCGGTTGATTGGCCGCCGCCGGGCGCGCATTCTCCTGACGATAATATCCGTTGTGAGGGCGCGCATCCGCAAGGGTGAACAGCCGCTCGCCTGCAACGGAAAACGTGCCGATGATAAGAACGCGAATCAGCCAGACCATTGCGGCAACCATGAGCGGCACAAGCGAAATCATGCCCGGGTTGTTGGCAAGCATGACGCTTTGCGTGTTGTGTTCCGTCACCGCCACCGAAACGCCCCACCAAGTGAGCGAGGCATTGAAGCCCGCCGCCAGCAGCCACGCGCCAAACAGATACCACACCTCCTGCGGCTCTTCTCGTCCCTGCTCAGGGGTGAAGATGCGCGCGATACCGGCAAAGTCTATGCCGCAAAATGCAAACGCAAGCAGCGTGGACCAGCGGATGCCCGCGAAGGTCAAATCGCCGAGGATGTCGTGCAGCGCGAACGATGTCGTGCCGAAGTTGAACACCTCGAAGGAAAGCAGCGCAACGATGAGAATGCTGCCAAAAATCGCGCCGCGTTTGACGGACATATTCTTCAAGAACGGAAGCAATTGGATGTTGAGCGAACGGTTCATGGGAAAATCTCCTGTGGGGAACCAAAAAGAAAATGGATTGCTTCTAATATAGAACATCTGTTCTAATTTGTCAAGTGAGTTTTTTTCCTGTCATGCTTTGTTAATTTTTATCAGAACAAATGTACACAAAATAAACGGAACGGAGTACACTTGGGGAAGTTTACGGCAGACCTGAAAGGTTTTTTTACGGGAGTAACCATGAGCAAAAACGAATCCATCGGATACATTGTCAGCGGCGGGTTGAAGGAATCGTTCCGCGCGCGTCTGACCGTTAAAGCGCAGGATGTTCAGGAAGGCGCGTTTGTGGTCATGCAAAACGCCAACTGGAGGTATTACGGCTTGGTGACGGATATTCAACTCGGCGCGACAGACCCGCGCTTTGCGGATGAGCAAACGGAGGAACGCTTCCCCGCCGAACTCGCGCGCGCGCTGCACGGGCAGACCTTGTTCACCAACCTCGAAATTTTGCCCGCCCTGATGCAGGATGTCGGTCCCGCGCTGGACTCTCCCGAATATCCGCTGTGGAAAGCGGAACATCCCACCGACCCGAATCCGATTCCCGTCAAAACCGTTCCCCCGCATCACACCCCCGTGGAGATGGCAAAGCCAGAACACATTGCGGGCATTTTCGGCGACCCAAATAAAGAAGGCAACTTCATCATCGGCTACACCCGCGAGCAGGGACACCCCGTATGCATCAACCTTGATAAGTTTGTGCAGCGCTCATCCGGCGTGTTTGGCGCAACCGGCACGGGCAAATCGTTCTTAACGCGGCTTGTGCTGGCGGGCTTAATGCAGCACGACAAGGCTTCGGTTTTGGTGTTGGATATGCACAACGAATACGGCTTTGATGATGTGGCATCGGATACCAAGCAAACCGTCATCGGGTTGAAGACCAAATTCAAGTCGAAGATTAACGTCG
>DAOTZP010000245.1:0-11848 GCA_034434265.1 Anaerolineales bacterium
GCATCGTATCCAAACAGCCCGTTAAGTGAGGATTATTTTATTTGGGGACCGGCAAATTTTATTTACTACCCCGAACCTCAATCAACTATTCCGCTGCAAATCAAACTGCCCGCTGCCGTGCTCAATGACGAGACCGCCCTGCAAATTGCATTCAATGGCGGAACAGAAAGCCCCCTCAGACGCGGAAATTATTTGGAACGCAACTTTGGAAACGTCCTTGTCATGGCTCAATCAACGCCCAACAGCTGCGTACGCATTATTAACGGAAACGCTCCGGAACTTTCACAAAACGACCCATTACGCATATATCAAATTGCATCCTTCTCGCGTATCGAAAATATAGAAATCAACTCCAATTTCAAAACGCCGCCCGCCTACGTCTTCGGAAAAGAGCCGCCCCGCGACTGGTGCTTCTATTATCAAAAAGCCGACCTTGCCCGTCAGCGCGGCGAATGGAATCAAGTCTTGTCTCTTTTGAACGAAGCCCTTGCAAAAGGATATTACCCCAACGACTCGCTGGAATGGATGCCCTTCCTGCAAGCGTATGCCCTGCAAGGCAACACAGATGAGATGCGCCGTCTCGCCACCCTGCTCACCGCAGACAAACTGCAAAGAACGCGCACTTGTCAAATTATGAGCGGCTTTTCCAAGAATCATTCCCTGCCCGCCAACGCGCAGGATTTCATCCAAAACAAAATTTGCAAATGAGGCTCAATATGACCACCGTGCTTATGACCGCCCCTTACATGATTCCATTTTTAGACCGCTTTCGCCCGGTCTTTGAACATTACAAACTGGATTTGATTGTCCCCGACGTGCAGGAGCGCATGGAAGAAGCCGACCTGCTGCAATACGCGGGAAAGTTCGACGGGGCAATTTGCGGCGACGACCGCTACACCGCCCGCGTCCTCGAAGCGTGTTCACCGCGCCTCAAAGTGATTTCCAAATGGGGAACGGGAGTCGACTCGATTGACGGCGAAGCCTGCAAACGATTCAACATCACGCTGGGACGCACGCCCAACGCCTTCACCACCCCCGTAGCGGATTCGGTCCTCGGTTACATGCTTGCCTTCGTCCGCAAACAGCCGTGGATGGATAAAGCCATGAAACGCGGCGAATGGGAAAAAATTCCCGGCAAAACTTTAAGTGAATGCACGCTCGGCGTCATCGGCGTTGGCAACATCGGCAAAGCCGTCACCCGCCGCGCGCGCGCCTTTGGCATGAAAGTATTGGGAACAGACATCATCGAAATTGACCATGTGTTCATCAGCGAGTCTGGTATTCAAATGACCAATCTCCAATCTCTTCTCTCCGAATCAGATTTTGTCTCCATCAATTGTGACTTGAACCCCACCTCGCATCATCTCATCAACGCGAACACGCTTGCCTTAATGAAAAACTCCGCCGTGTTAATCAACACCGCGCGGGGACCCATCGTCAAAGAAGCGGACTTAATCACCGCGCTGCAAAACGGAATCATCGCAGGCGCGGCGCTGGATGTCTTTGAATTTGAACCGCTGCCCAAAGACAGCCCGCTGCTCAAAATGGATAACGTAATGCTCGCGCCGCATAACTCCAATTCCAGCCCCGCCGCATGGGAGCGGATTCACTGGAACACAATTAAAAATCTGCTGGACGGGTTGGGAATGGACAGCAGCGGACTTTCCGCCATGCGCGAAAAAATTTAAGCAAAATGTTCTTCGAGCGTGTCGAGCAATTTTTTGACCGTTTTTTCCCATGTAAATAATTTTGCCTGCTCATAGCCCTCTGCCGCCAGTTTGCGGCGGAGGGTTTCATCTTGCGCCATCCTCACCATGCCTTGCGCAATCGAATCCACGCTGTAAGCCTGCACCGTCAACGCCGCATTGCCCGTAATCTCCGGCACGGATGTTTGGTCCGAAGCCAGCGCCGGCGTTCCGCATTGAAAGGCTTCCAACACGGGCAAGCCCAAGCCTTCAAACAACGAAGGATAAATGGCAAACTGCGCCAGCGAGTAAATGGCGGGCATATCTTCGATTGGCACTTGTCCCATGCGGTGAACGCGAGTCGAAAGCCGCGCAAGGCTTTCATCCAAACCTTTGACATTCCAACTCGCCTGCCCGGTGAAATACAAATGATGCGGAATTTGGTTTTGAATTTTTTCAAACGCTTCAAGCAGGCGCGGAAAATTTTTGCGCGGCGAAAGGCTGGCGGGGTAAAAAATAAACGGCTCAATCAGTTGATATTTTTGGCGGACGAAATCCAGCCGCGCGGAGTCGGTCACGCGGCGGTAAATGGAAGAAGCCGCGCCGTAGATGTTGTAAACGCGGTCGGGGTCAAACCCCAGCAGGCGAATCACATCGGCGCGGGTGTGTTCGGAAATCGTAAAAATCAACGCGGAGCGACGCGCCGCAAATTTCATTGCAATGCGCGTGTATAATGTGTTCAACGGCTTGTACGCATTGAGCGCCGGATAAAAATATCCCAAATCGAGCATGATTGGCGCGCTCGAAGAAGGACTCCAAAACGAAATTGTCCCCTTAGGGTAGATGACCACATCCGGCTTGTCGCGCCGCAGCGCGAGCGGCAATTGCCAATGGTCCCAAACAAAATCGTTTCGTCCGCGAATCACGCGCTCTTGCGCTTGTGGAAACCTGCCAAGCAAATGCCCGGAATTATAGTAAACCAGTATGTCATGCCGGCCCGCCGCCTGCCGCGTTAATTCGCCAGTCAACCCCGAAATATATTCGTTGGGCCCGCTGGCGTAAGAATTCAAGCCGCGCGCCGAAACGCCAATTCGCAATCTTTTCATGATGATTCCTTTATGGCGGCAATTTTACCATCGGAGAACACATGCCCTTTTACGATAACTTTTCCAACATGCAGCCCACACAAGCGGGCAGCCGCATGGCGCGGAAGATTGCCCAAAACCAGCTTGCGCTGATTCTCAAACATCATTCCAAACCGCAGCACGTTTTGGAACTGGGACCGGGGCGCGGTCCATTTGCGGAAGAATGCCGCGAAAAAAACATCGCCTACACCTGCGCAGATATTTCCGCGTCCTTGTTAAAAGACTTAAGCCGGATACCAAATCGCGTGCAGGCAATGATTCCGCCCGTGCCTTTCGCTTCGGAATCTTTCGACATTGCCTTTGCCGCGAACTTCCTCGAACACATGCTTGACTTTCGCGGCGCGTATGAATTGGTGGATGAGATGAAGCGCGTGATTCGCCCCGGCGGGCTGGTTTGTCACTGCGTCCCCAATTACATCCACTGGGGCGCGGATTTTTGGAACGGCGACTACACCCACAGTTTCCCCACCACGCCGCGCCGCCTGATACAACTCTACGCAGATTTGGGATTCCGCAACGTGGCTGTGTATCCGCTTTCCGGTCCCTGGGTTGGAACGCCCGCGCACTTTGGCAACCTCATCGGCAAGCTGATTCCCGCATGGCTGGTCAATCACGGCGCGATGCCAAACTCAAAATTTACAAAAGCGTTATACAGCGCAAAGACCACATTTTTGCAAAGTTTTATGATTTTAGGAGAAAAATAGTCGTGGTAAAAAGCAGCGTTTCAAAAAACATTTTTCAATATTTTTATACAATTTTCGTCAAACTCATTTGGAAACCCTTATATTACCTGCTTCCCACTCATGGATTAAGAAGGTGGATGCTTTACCTGAAGATTACATCCGTCGGAAAGGGAGGTTCATTCCGCCCCGGCTTTGATGTATTTGGCGACCAGGAGGTCATCATCGGCAACAATGTTCATCTGTATGACTTGTTCATGAACATCGTCACAGCCGGTGTGCGGATAGAAGACAACGTCTTTTTTGGTCACCGCGTGATGATTTTGACCGGCGGGCACGATTACACAAAATTTGGGCTGGAACGTCAAGCATACGCCAGCGGAATCCCGGTTCACATTGAAGAAGGCGCATGGATAGGCTCCGGCGTCATCATCTTGCCGGGCGTAAGGATAGGCAAACACGCTGTCGTTGCCTCCGGCGCAGTAGTGACAAAAGACGTCCCCGCCTATTGGCTGGTAGGCGGCGTCCCCGCCAAACCCATCAAAGAAATTCCACACGAGAAAGAAAATGAAAGCGGAAAATAAACCCGCCTCGCGCAAAAAATACCCGCTTCAAATGTTACGGGCGGCGGGTTCGGGCTTGCTTTTATGGTTTGTCCTAAACGGAATTGACTGGCGCGCTTTCATGCAGGCATTACAACAATCGCGCCCGGAGTATTTGCTGCTGCTTCCGCTGGTTTATTTTTTGAACAACACCATCTCCGCATTACGCTGGACGGCAATTTTATCGCAGTGGAATATTCAGCCCGGTTTTTGGAATCTATGGAAGATTTACCTGATATCTTCATTTTGGGGAAACTTCCTTCCCTCCACCATCGGCGGCGATGGCTACCGCTTTCTTGCCCTGCGCCCTTACCCAAACGTCACCAACACCAAAATCCTCGCCTCCATATTTCTGGACAGACTCTACGGGCTGATAGCCTTGATACTCATGCACTACGTCATACTGGCATTTTACTGGCGCAATTTGCAATCTGTCCCCCTCTTGTTTCGGACGGAATTAATCATGACCGCCGGTTTTGTTGTATTTGGCATTGCAGGAGCAGCCGCAGCGTTATACATCTTCAAAACCGCAAAAATCCCGGTCTTCAAACACGAAATCTTGAAACGCATCACCGGCAAACTCAGTGAAGCGTTTCGCTTGCTGCAAGAACAAGGCTGGAGAAATGCCGCATTGGGCATTTTCTATTCCGCCCTTTTTGTCAGCATCATTGCCGCCACATGGCAAATCTTTTACTTTACAGTGGATGTGCCAATCACTTTGGGGGTTGGCTTTTATTCCGCCACGCTGGTTGGCATTTTAGGTCTGCTGCCAATTACAGTCAACGGCATTGGCATTTTGGAAGCGGCGCTGGCAGCCATTTTCCACTGGCAAGCCGTCCCCATTGAAAAAGCGCTGCTCGCGGTGATATTAATCCGCATTACGCAAGTATTACTTACCCTGCCCGGCGGTCTGCTGTATATGCTCGATAAATCGTCCCCCAACGTCAAAGACATGGAGAACAAGACGCAATGACAAAAACCCTTCTCATCACCGGCGCGGCGGGCGGAATTGGTCGCGCAACCGTCCGCTTGTTTGCCGAAAAAGGATGGCGCGTTATCGGGGTTGATAAATCAAACTTCGGCGCGGATTTTCCTTCGGGCGGGCTGTTCATCCAATCCGACATTTCCCACCCCGAAGAGATGCAATCCATCTTCGACAACGTTCGCGCGTTTGCAAAATCGCTCGACGCGCTGGTCAACAACGCCGCGCTGCAAGTCGCCAAACCGTTGATTGATACCAGCGTGGAAGAATGGGACGCGGTGATGCACGCCAACTTGCGCTCGGTCTTTCTCGGAGTCAAACTCGCGTATCCGCTCCTTAAAGCGGGCGGAGTCGGCGCGGTGGTCAATGTCTCCTCCGTTCATGCAATTCAAACCTCCGCGAACATCGCCGCGTATGCCGCATCCAAAGGCGGCTTGTTGGCATTAACCCGCGCCATGGCCATCGAGTTCGCACCCGATAACATCCGCGTCAATGCCATCCTCCCCGGCGCGGTGGATACGCCCATGCTGCGCGCCGGTCTTGGGCGCGGACATGTCGGTCATGGAGATATGCAAGACAGGCTGGAAAACCTCGCCCGCAAAACCGTCAACGGGCGCGTCGGTCAGCCCGCTGAAATTGCCCACGCCATCTACTTCCTCGCAGACAATGAACAATCATCCTTTATGACCGGGCAAGCGCTGGTCGTGGATGGCGGCGCAACCGCAAGGTTAAGCACGGAGTAGTGTTATATAATTTTTAGCAAGGAGTATGAATATGGTTACCGCCTACCGTCAAAAAATTATTATTGGCTCGGATGGAAAAATCATAATTAACAATCCGCTGTTTAAGCCCGGGACACAAGCAGAAGTTATTGTGCTTTTGGAAAGTGAAACCGACAGCGCGGAAGAAATTGAAGCGCGTGTCAACGAGTGGAAAAGTTTATTCAAGGAAACTCAATCGCTGCCGCAAGCGCAAACCATCACCGAAGAAGAAATTGCCGCAGAAATCGCCGCATACCGTTCCGGAAAGAACGCATGAAGATTTTGATTGACACAAACGTTTTGATTTCCGCTGTTTGGAAGGACAAAAAGCCCGAACAATGTATTTTGGAAATCATCGCGCGCCCAAACTGGGAGTGGATTGTTTCAGACGAAATCATGCAAGAATATTTGGACGTATTACGGCGCAAAAAATTTTCTTTTCCACCTGAAACGCTGCAAAAGTGGGAAGCGATATTAAGAAGAGATACGCGATTAAAGCCGGTCAGCGCTGAAGTGAATTTTCCACGCGACCAAAAAGACGCAAAATTTCTTGCTTGCGCTATTTCCAATGGCGCTGATTTTTTTATTACAGGAGACGGTGATTTTGGCGAAGCGCGCAAACTTGTTCGCACAACCATTCTGACAGTTTCTGCATTCTTAAACCTCCTTCCAAGCCTTACGGAAAAGCAATGAAGAAGACTTTTTTTTCCAATCCCGTTTCTTTTGTAAAATATTTGTTTATCCTGCAAGCCGCCATTTTGGATGCGCTTGCTTTTTTATCCTTTGCGCGAATCAGCGAAAACCCCAAAATGGCGGGCGTGTATGGCGCTTACGCTTTCTTGATGTTTCTTGCCGCCGCAATTGCACTCGTCTTTGCGTTTCGCATCAAACACGGTGGAAAAGCCTATCGGTTTGCCATCGTCTTTTTGATTGTCAATATCGCCGCCATCATCTTTGACCAAATTGGCATTGTGGATGTTCTCTTTGCCGCGCTTAACGCCTTCACGCTTTACATCCTCCTCCGCCACCGCGAATCATTTCCCAACCTTTAACCTCCATTTCAATGAAACAAACCCTCAAATCCCTCCTCCCCCCGCCTGCATGGAACTTCCTCCGCGACTCGTATGACGCGCTGCGAAGAATCCCCGAACTGCCGGGCGCGTATCTTCACCCATGGCGGCGCGAAAGCATCAAGAGACTCTCCGCGCTCAAAGACATTCACAAAGGCAAACGCGCCTTCATCATCGGCAATGGACCTTCGCTTAAGCAAACCGATGTGAGCAAACTCAAAAACGAAATCACCTTCGGCATGAATCGCATTTACCTTGCCTTTCCCGAATGGGGTTTTACGACAAGTTATCTTTGCGTCACCAACGATTTGGTTGTGGAACAATTTGTGGACGACATCAACGCGCTGACCATTCCCAAATTCATCGCGTGGCGCTCGCATCGTCATTTCAATCCTCAATCGCCAATCTCCAATATCCCAACTTTTATTTACACCAGTTACACCGGTCCCCGCTTCACCTCCGATGTCCGCCACCGCGTATGGGAAGGCGCAACCGTCACCAACCTTGCATTACAACTCGCCTACTTTATGGGAATCGAAACCGCCATCCTCATCGGCGTTGACCACAATTTTGCATCCAAAGGCGAAGCAAATCAAACCGTTGTTTCACAAGGCGACGACCCAAATCACTTTATGCCCAACTACTTCGGCGCGGGAGTCAAATGGCAGCTGCCCGACCTTGACACTTCCGAAATTGGCTACACCTTCGCCCGCCAAGCCTACGAAAAAGCGGGCAGAAAAATTCTCGATGCCACCATCGGCGGCAAACTGCAAATCTTCCCCAAAGTGGAATACAACACCTTATTCTAAAATTACAAGTTACCAATTACTTTTTGTCACTGGTAACTTGTAACTGGTAATTTTATGTCCCGTCTCCAAAAACTCTCCCTCATCCTTCTCCTCCTGCTCGGCGCAACCCTCCGCCTGCTCGACCTTACCGACCCGCCGCTCGACTTTCAACCCTCGCGCCAGCTCCGCAACTCGCTGGTTGCGCGCGATATTTATTATTCCAAACTTCCCAGCGCAACCGATGAGCAAAAAGAACTCTCCGCCTCCTTTGCGCGTTCCGTCGGCAAATACGAACCGCCCGTCATCGAAACGCTGGTGGCGTATAGCTATTTTTTGACAGGCGGGGAAAACTTCGCCGCACCGCGCGTGTTTGGGACTCTCTTCTGGATTCTTTCCGCGCTGGCGTTATTTGACCTCGCCCGCCGCGCGACATCCCTACCCGCCGCGTTTTTCTCGTTGGCATATTTTCTCATCCTCCCGTTTTCGGTCCAAGCCAGCCGCAGCTTCCAACCCGACCCGCTGATGACCTCCGCGTTTGTGATTGGCATTTATTTTTTGTATCGCTGGTCGGAAGAAGGAACATGGAAACATGCCATTGCCGCAGCGTTTTTTTTCTCACTGGCAGCCTTCGTAAAAATCGTCATTGCGTTTTTCATCGGCGCGGCGGCGATTACATTGGTTCTATTCACCTTAAAAAAAGACTTTTGGAAATCAAAACAAGTGTGGAGCATGGCGGTCATCATGGTCACGCCCGCGCTGATTTATTACATCCTGCTCGGCAGCGGACGTTCCACCGAATACTTCTTCGCGTGGACTCTCGCGCTGCTCAAACTCATCACCAGCGCCAAGTTCTACGCCAGTTGGCTGGGATTTCTCGGCAGCATCTTCGGCTTGACGGTTATTTTTTTGAGCATTGCAGGCACGCTGCTTGCAACTCCGCGATTCCGCGCCTTGTTAGTTTCTCTCTGGGTTGGCTACACGCTTTACGGGCTGACCCTTCCCTTTCAGATGTACACGCACACCTATTACCACATCCAACTGATTCCCATCATCGCGCTGGGACTCGCCCCCGCGATTCATCCACTGGTGGAACATGCCGCCAGGCAGGAAAAAATTTGGCAGGTGAGTTTTTCCGCGCTCGTGATTTTCATCATCGGATATTATGCCTACGTTGCGCGTTCTGTCCTCGTTGCTGAAAGTTTTCGCCACGAGCCGGAATTTTGGTCACAAGTCGGGGAGCAAATCCCCGCAGACGCAAACGTCATCGGCTTGACGCAGGATTACGGATACCGTCTGATGCTCTTCGGCTGGCGCAAAATCAACCTCTTCCCCTACAGCACGGACCTTGCTCAAATCCGCAACAACGGCGAAGTGGATTTCGCCAAACGCTTTGGCGAGCTCACGGCAGGGAAAGATTATTTCCTTGTCACCGCCTTCAATCAACTGGAAAAGCAGCCCGCGTTGAAAAAGATTCTGGAAGCGTACCCCATCGCCGCGCAGGGGGATGGATATATTTTGTATAACTTAAGATAAAACGCGGACGAGCGCGGATTTACGCAGAGTTTTTATGAGCAACTTCAATATGAACTTAAAACATCGGGATGTGACCGAGAAAATCCTTCATGCGTTTTTTAAGATTGTGTATCCGCAATTGGGATAGGGATATTTATGCAGAATCCGCGTTTATCCGCGTCCATAAAAAAAATGAAAACCATCTCCATCATCACCCCTTCCTACAACCAAGCCAAATATTTAGAGCAGACCATTCAATCTGTCCTCAATCAAGACTATCCGCAGATTGAATACATCGTCATTGACGGCGCATCCGCAGATGGCAGCGTGGATGTGATTAAGAAATACCGGAACAAACTCGCATATTGGGTTTCGGAAAAAGACAGCGGGCAAGCCGAAGCAATTAACAAGGGCTTTGCAAAGGCAAGCGGTGAAATCATTGCATGGCTTAACTCGGATGATTATTATTTGCCCGGCGCGGTTTCATCTGCCGTCAAAATTTTTGAAGAAAATCCCGATGTTGTGCTTGTTTATGGAAACATGCTCGCCGTGGATGAGCATGGCAAAACTTTTAACACCTTAATATACAAACAACTCACGCTGGAAGATTTGCTCTGTTTTCAAATCATCGGGCAACCGGCGGTGTTTATGCGGACCTCCGCCTTAAGAAAAGCGGGCGGGTTGAATCTCAACTTTCACTTTTTACTTGACCATTTGTTGTGGATTGAAATTGCAAAACACGGAAAGATTTTGCATGTTCCCCAAACATGGGCGGCGGCGCGGTATCACGCCGAAGCAAAGAATCGCGCGCAGGCGGATAAATTTGGCGCGGAAGCATTTCGGATTTTGGAGCAAGCGAAACAGGATGAGATTCTCTCCGCCATGCTGAGTCGCATTGCCCGCCGCGCAGCCGCGTCCGCGCACCGCGTGAACGCGCGTTATCTGCTGGATGGCGGACAATCCCGCGCGGCGTTATCCGCGTGGATGCGCGCGTTCTTCCTCCACCCGCCCACCGCACTGGCGCGGATGAATCTTTTTGCTTCGGCAATATTGAATCTTTTGGGGTTAAATAGAATACGCCGCGCAATTTTACAAGCCCGCGCGGCGCGTCATCAATAAAATTTATTTGACCAAGCCCAAACTTCGCACCCAGTTGACGAAATCATCCAATGATGGTTTTGTGCCATATACTTTTTTATAGTTCAAGCCGCCAGTGAAATTTTCTCTGGGCTGACATTCGGCGGGGCTGCCGCCTTTGAGCGTGGTGGAAGACGCCAGCTCGCCGGTTTTTGCGCTGAATAAAGAGACGTTCCAATCGTAACGCAAACGAATCAACGCCCGCCCGTTGGGGTAGGCGCATGTTTGCACTTCGGTTTCCTTCTCGGTGACGCAAGCGACATAGTGCAGCTGACCGGGCGTGGCGGCGGATAAATCCTGCGGGAGCTGCATGGCAATCGGGGTTACAAACCCAAAGCGGATGTGTTCTTCATCCAAGCCGAAGATGGGCAGCTCATTTTTTTGTCCCGCGCAAATTAATTTCATCGTATTGCTGACTTGTTCCATTGCCTGCAAAGAACTGGAATTGGAATATTTGACAAGGATGGATTGGCGCGTTATTTCGGCTTCGGCGCGAATCTTGTCCGATGATGCGGAGTCTGAAATTTCCTGAACAAGTTGAAGCGCGCCTTCAAAATCGCTTCGGTCGGCGGTGGATTCGGCTTGCTGCAAATACGCTTTGGCAATCAAAAAGTCAACATCCAGCTTGCCTTGCGCGTACTCTGCTGCCTGCGTGTAATACTTCACCGCGTTTTCTATATTGGAAATTTTTACCTGTGAATCGCCCCACGCAATATACATGGCGGCGAATTGCTCTTTTACTTTGTCTGCCCGCGCCGCATCGGCGGAAAAGTCTTCAAGCGCGGTTTTCAAAATTCGTTCCGCTTCGCTAAATTGCCCGGCGTCCGCTTCTTGCTGCGCCCATGTCAAATAAGCGGCGAGCATATCCGTTTTTGCGGAATCCGCGCCGGGCGCAAGCGGGTCTTCGGCTATCAGGGTTTTCATCGCATCAATCGCGCCGCTGTAATTTTGCGTTTCAAGCATTTGTTTGTATTCAGCGGCAAGCGAATCAAATATCTGCGCGCGCATGGCGCTGGCAAACGCGCCTTGCGGATAATCGGCGAGGTATTGACGCGCCACAAAAACCGACTGGCTCCAATTTTCCGCTTTCAGCGCGGCGTCCATTTGCGCTTTGTATTCACATTCGGCGTATGGGTCATGCGCGCTGAACAACCCCGCAAAAACCGATTTGGGATAAAGCGAAGGAAAATATCCAAACTGCGTTACGGTCTGACAGTTTTGCGCGGCAAAGGCTTGGTTAATTTGCCCGTTGGCATAAAACCCAAGCCCAATATACCCGCCAGCCAAAAGAATAAAAATAAAAACGGAGGCGGCAACGGCAATCAATACAGTATTGGAAGATGATTTTTTCTTTTTGGGCTTTGCAGCAACAACAGTTTCAGGTTTTTCCGCTTCGGTCTCTGTGATAAAAGGCGGCGGCGACTTTAACTCAATCTTCGGGCGCGAATCGGCGAGCGGGGGGGCGGCATCCGTTGTGAATGGCGAA
>DAOTZP010000246.1:0-2745 GCA_034434265.1 Anaerolineales bacterium
CTTGGGTTGATTCCGGCGTTGCTGTTGCCACCGGCGTTGGCGTTGCCTCCGGCGTTGCTGTTGCTGTGGGGGTCGGGGTTGCCAGATAAGGCGGAAATTCCGCGAGCGAGGTGAGGGCGTCCACGCCGCTCAAGTCCAGCACGACAATTTCTTTTTCATCCAGCAGGACGTAATATCCGCTGTTGCTGGGGGTGGCGCTGCCAATTTCCAGTTTGCGCGCGTTTCCGTCCGAAAATTCCAGATTGATGATATACGCGGGTTCTTTCAAGCCGAAGATTTCGGGGTCTGAACCTTCCGGAATTTTCGTAACCACTTCCAACGCGGTGATTTGCGCTATTGCGGTTTGAATGGCGGTTTGGTCCGCTTCCGCTTTTTCAGGCATTTCAAGCGACCAAGTCCCCTGGTCGTCCTTGACCATTTTGACCGCGTTTCCTTCCGCAGGGCGCACCTCTATCATCGTAAGCAGGGCATCGCTTCCCTCAAATAAAAAGATCGGGGCTGTCGAGGTGGGTTCGCCTTCGGCGGTTTGCGCGGTTTCTTTTTGACGGTTGAGATACACGCCCAGAAGAACCACAATCCCAAATATGACGAGCGTCACCAGTGTTCCAACGCTGATAACCGGTTTTTTGGGTTCCGTCTTTGTGCGTCGGACAACGGGTTTTTTAAGTTTTACTTTTTTTTCAGTGTTCTTTGCCATAAACAATTAACCCTTTCTGCGGCGCGCAATCCATGATGTGATTCCGGCAAGCACCACCGCGCCGGGCAGGACGAAGATTGCCATCACAATAATCAGGATGAACTGCAAGTTTCCCGGCGGGGTGAAGGTGCGAATTTTCGGCTCGCGGAATGTCAGGTTGATTAGGTCTTCCTGCTCCGCCGCCCAATCCACCGAGTTGACAAAAATATTGCCGTTTCCATAGACATCAAAAACGTCATCGGTGGCAAAGAGAGAGTTTCCAAATACAACAACCCGTCCATTGGTTGCAGAGTTTTCAGCCGCAACGGCAAGGTTGAGCGGACCTTGAATGTCCTCTCCTTGATTGAACTCAGGGGTGAAGCTGGAATCTTCGCCCAAGTTCAGGTTTGTTTCGCCGTAGGATTGTTCGGTGGTTAAGAGCAGCGCGGTTTGGGTGATGTTTTCTTTTTCGCCTGTGATGCTTAAACTGCGGGCTTGCGGAAGAATGACAATATAGTTTTGGGTCAGGTTTTGGGTAATGGGGTGGAAGCCCACATTTGAGGAGACTGCCTGCAGCGGGTTCTGCGTGTTGACAAAGTCAATCACCAAATCGTTGTTGAATGAAATGCCCCAGTCGTTGGTCAGATATTCATTGAGCGGGTCCGGCGAGTTGCCAAACTCGGTGACTGGGATGGGGTTTTGCATGACAAGCAGCGCGCCGCCGTTATCCACATAGGTTTTTAAGCGGTTGACTTCATCGCTTGTCAGCGGTTTCATCGGTCCGGCAATCACAATCAGTTCCGCATCTTCCGGGATTTCTTTGGTGTTCAGCAGGTTGAGTTCGCTGACGGTGTAATTTTTGGATTCAAGGGTTTCCTTGGCAATGGTCATTGCCGCTTGTGTGTCGGAAAAATCAAGCGGGGCTTCGCCGTGACCTTGCAGGAAGTACACCACCCGTTTTTCAGGGCTTATCAGGCGAATCAGCGCTTTTGTAATTTCCGATTCGTCCGCGTATGAGGCGATTTCTTTTGTTTCGCCCATTTGCAGCAGAATCTTTCCATCCCCGGTGATTCCCGCTTCGCGCGCGGCGATTGGGTCAAGGTCGGGGTTGACAAAGCTGTATTCAAATTTGCCGTTGCTGTTTTCTTTGTACCGCTTTAACAAATCGCCTGCTTCGGAAGAGGAAAGATTATCGGTGAAGAAGCCGGTGGCGGTGACTTTGGCTGGCAGCGACGCGAGTGTTTGTAATGTTTCGGGAGTCAGCGTGTTGGACTGGTCTTCGGTGAAATCCCACGGCGCGCCCAGAAAATCGGGGTTTTGGTATGCAAGGTAATTTACGGCAAAGACAATGCCCAAGAACGCCACAATCATAATCAGCGAGTTTGAGCCGTAGCGCGCCTGCCGCCCGCTTAAAAAGCGGCGGATTTTATCCGGCACGAGGATGGCATATACCGCCAGCCCGATAAAAATAAGCGCAATGCTGACTTGGAAAATGATGTTAACTGTATTAAGCGTGGATTCATCCAGCGAAAACATTTCAAGCGCCAACACGCCTTTGACCGCGCCAATTAACGCAGTAGAGATACAAGCCGCCAGCGCCACAATCAGGGCAATCAAGGCGTACTGTGCGTTTTGATTTTTATTTTTTCCAGCCATTAGTTCCATCTCCGAATTTCAACTGCGGTCGTTCCCATAAACAATCCCAGACCGATGAGACTAAGATAATAAACAATTCCGCCCAGCTCAATTTCGCCCGCGTTCATGGAATTGGTGAAGTGCGTGGAAAGACTCAGGTATTCAAACACATCCCCGCCGACGGGCAAATACCCTGCAGGCAGGCTGACCATAAACCACAGGAAGAAGAACAAGCCAAGCGTGACAAAGAATGAAGCAAATTGGTTGGTGAAAATGGCAGAGATGCCCGTCCCAAGCGCGAGCATTGCGGCGCACACCAGCGCCAACCCAATGTAGGAAGCAAGCACCGCCCACCAGTCAATGCCGGGTTCCACAAAGTTGTTAATGACAATCGGGTAAATTAAAGTGACAAGGGCAATGGAAAGCACAAACAT
>DAOTZP010000247.1:0-5965 GCA_034434265.1 Anaerolineales bacterium
CTGCTTGCGGGTTTGATGATAATGGTGCGCCAAAACATGATGCCTGTGCTGCCCCTGCTCATCTTATATGCTTTTTGGCAATATGGATTCAAAAAAGCCTGGGGACTTGCGGCGTTTGGCATTGGAATTACCGCGTTTTTTTTCTATCTTTACTGGCCCGGCATTTTACAGCTGTGGTCATGGCTGCCGCTTGTTTCACTCCCGGCTGGCGTGGTTTATTCAGGCGGCGGCGAGATTTTATGGCAGCCGCAAATCACGCTGTTGAGCAGAGTCGCCTCTATATTTCAGGCGTTTCGTTTTCACTTTGTTCCTTTGTTTGGCGCGCTGCTCGCGTTGTTTTTGCTTCCCAAACGAAAATTTTGGAAACCGTCCGAAGAATTTAAAACGCTCGCTTTTCTCGCGCTTTTGTTTTTTGGCTTGCTTTACATGCACTTTGAAGCCGCCATCCGTCTGGATTACTGCGTATTTTGTTTTTCCCCTTACATCGCATTTTTTAACATTGCCGGAATTGTGCTGGTTGCCTGCTCCATACCCGTGTGGCAGGATACAGGAAGAGCCGCGCCAATCATTTTAGCGGCATTCTTTATCTTGCTTTCCGCAGGGATTGGATTTTCCTCCGCCGAACAAATCGGCAGGACCTTGTTAAACCTGCCCGCTCCCCGCATCCGTGATATGACCATTTTGCCCGGCTCGCTTCCCTGGGGCGACTTGCTTGCCAACGCGTTTGGCTGGGATGCGAATCACTCCGCGCGTTTCCTCTCGGCTGTCTTTGGATTGCTCGCCGGGCTTGTCGTTGTCCTGTGCATTTTCTTCATTTGGCGCAAGCGTTATGCCGCCCAAAATTTCGGAAAATTCTTTGCCCTTGCCGCGCTGCTGGCTGGCTTGATTGCATCGCCTTTTCTGCACGGCTTTCCGCAAGACTGTGAAACGGATGTGATTGCCGCAAACGAAGAAATCGGCGCGCATTTAAGGAGCATCATCCCGCCGGGAAGTCTGGTATATTGGGATGGCGGGCTTTCCGCCGCGCCGCTCTTGTATCTGCCCGGCATTCGCCTGTTTCCGCCGCAAATTAACAACGGATATACGTTTATCAGCAATGGCGACACAGAGGAACTGTTTAAGTTTGGATATTGGAATGAGGAAATGGACGCGCAATGGAAAGCCAGCGCCGACTTTTTCATCATCGAAGCATGGCGTTACCAAACCAAAGGCTGGAACGATTTTTTTTCGCCGCAATCTTTCGATGAATTTCCACGCACCGCGCAAGGAACATCATGCTCCGCCGAATCTCGATTACGCATTTTTCGCAGGAAATAAATGAACATCTCTTTAATCATCCCCGTCTATAACGAGCAGGATAACCTGCCCCTCTTGTTTGAAGCCATTTACCAAACCATGCCCGGTCTCGGCAAAACATGGGAAGTCGTCTTTGTGGATGACGGCAGCCGCGACAACAGTTTAAGCGTGCTGCGCGAATACGCCCATAAAGACCCGCATCACGTCCGCGTGGTATCCTTCCGCCGCAACTTCGGGCAGACCGCCGCCATTGCCGCCGGTATTGACTATTCGCGCGGCGAAATCATCGTCCTGCTCGATGCCGACTTGCAAAACGACCCTGCCGATATTCCCGTGCTGCTCGCCAAATTGGATGAAGGCTACGACCTCGTCAGCGGCTGGCGCAAAGACCGCAAAGATAACGCGCTCACCCGCAATCTGCCTTCCATGCTTGCCAACCGGCTCATCTCCTATGTCACGGGCGTTCACCTGCACGACTACGGCTGCACGCTCAAAGCCTACCGCCGCAACGCGCTGGAAGGTTTTCGTCTATACGGCGAAATGCACCGCTTCATTCCGGTATATGCAAACTCAGTCGGCGCGCGCATTACCGAAATCCCCGTCCGCCATCATCCGCGCAAATTTGGCAAAACAAAATACGGGCTGGAACGCACCGCTAAAGTCATCCTTGATTTGTTTACGGTGAAATTTCTTGTCTCGTATTCCGCCAAGCCGATTTACCTGTTTGGCGGCGCCGGTGGATTTTTGATGGTTGTCAGCGCGGCATTGCTGCTGTATCTTTTTATTCGCCGCATCTTTTTCCTGGTTCCGGTTTCCACTTCACCGCTGTTTCAAACCAGCGCCATGTTTTTTATTCTCGGCTTTCAATCCATTCTCATGGGGTTGATTGCGGAACTGCTCGTGCGCACCTATCACGAATCGCAGCAAAAACCCACCTACACCGTCCGCACTTCAATTAACGTAACAGAAGAAGACCCCCGCGACTGATGCGTATTCTCACCGTCATCTATGAATTTCCACCCGTAGGCGGCGGAGGGGGCAGAGCCGCGTATGACATTTGCAAAGGACTCGCCGCCCGCGGGCATGATGTCACTGTATTGACAGTCCACATGAAAGGTCTTCCCCGTGAAGAAACGCGAGATGGGATTCACCTCATACGGATTCCCGCGCTGCGAAAAAATGCTTTCGGGGCGGGCTTTTTCGTCATGCTGGCGTATATTCTCTCCGGATTCCGGCATGGGCTTCCACTCGTCCGTTCTCTGCGCCCTCAAATCATGCACGCGCATTTTGCCGTTCCATCGGGCGCGCTGGCTTGGCTGCTTTCCCTGTTTACCGGCGTGCCTTATATTCTCACCGCGCACCTTGGCGACGTACCCGGCGGCGTGCCGGAAAAAACCGACAAATGGTTCCGCTTTATCAAACCGTTTACGCATCCCATTTGGAATCGCGCCAAAAAAGTGATTGCCGTCAGCGAATACACCCGCAGCCTTGCCGTCAAGCATTACCGTGTCCCCATTCAAGTCATCCACAACGGCGCGGATGTGAGCCAGCTTGCCCCGCGTGAAATTAAATTAAATACGCCGCCGCGCTTAATCTTTGCGGGCAGGTTTGTGCCGCAAAAAAATCCGCTTGCCATTGTGGAAATTCTCGCGCAAGTCAAAGACTTAAATTGGACATGCGCCATGCTGGGTGACGGACCGCTGCTGGAAGATGTAAAACACGCCATCGCGTCTCATGGCATGAGCGAACGCTTCACCCTCCCTGGCTGGGTCACCCCCGAAGACGTGCTGGAAGGCTTTTCCGAATCCGATATTTTATTCATGCCGTCCCTGTCCGAAGGGCTGCCCGTTGTTGGCGTGCAGGCGCTGGCAAAAGGGCTTGCGTTTGTTGTCAGCGAGATTGGCGGATTTCTCGATATTGTTGAAAATGAAAAGAACGGCTTTTTAATTCCGCTGGAACAGAAAGAAAAATTTGCATCCGCGCTGCGGAAATTATTGACCAACCCAGACTTGTTGAAGCAATATCGCGCCGCAAGTTTGAAAAAGGCTGCCGGTTTTGATATTGAAAAAATTGTTTTACAATATGAAGAAACCTTGCAATCTCTACTCTCCAATCTCTAACCTCCAATCTCCAATCTCCAATCTCTACTCTTTATTCCCATTATGCCAACCTACGATTTCATTTGTAACAAATGCAATCAACGCTTTGATGTTTTTCTCACTTATGCCGAATACGGCAAGGTGCAAGTGCGCTGTGTCCATTGCAAAAGCAAAGACGTGCGCCGCCGCATGACCAAGGTCCGCATTGCAAAATCGGAGGACAGCCGCATGGAAAGCATGGCGGAAGGGCTTGCCAATTTGGAAAACGTCGAAAACGACCCAAAGGCGCTGGCGCAGATGATGAAAAAAATGGGCAGCGAAATGGGCGAGGATTTGCCGCCCGAGTTTGACGACGTGGTGGACCGGCTCGAGGCGGGGCAAAGCCCGGAAGAAATTGAATCCGCCCTGCCCGATTTGGGAAAAGACGCGGCGGACGACGAATAAATCTGCCCGAAAACGGCAACGATGGGGGAAATCCAACAGCTTTATACTTGCATGAAGAACGCTTTACTCCGCTTTTGGAAAGCGGGGGATATTTTGTCGTTTCGTGTATCCGTTTGCGAAACCCGCTCAAAAGGAGACCCCCATGCCTGATGTAAAGTTTAATAAGTTTTATCGTTATGCCGATTTGACCAAATACCTCAAAGCCTATGCAAAAGAATACCCCCATTTAATTCGGCTGGAGTCAATTGGCAAAAGCCACGAAGGGCGCGATGTGTGGCTGGTGACCGCAACCAACTTCAAAACCGGCGCGGATGTGGATAAGCCCGCCTTTTGGGTGGATGGCAACATTCACGCCTCCGAAGTCACCGCCTCGACTGCCGCGCTTTATTTGATTGATTCCCTCGTCAAAAAATATGAGACCGAACCGAACTACAAACGCGCATTGGATACCCGCGCGCTTTACATCGTCCCGCGCGTGAATCCCGACGGGGCGGAGTGGGCGCTTGCCGACAAGCCAAAAATCATCCGTTCCAGCACGCGCCCCTACCCGTATGACGAAGACCCGCCCGACGGCTTGATTTGGGGCGAGGATGTGGATGGCGACGGGCGCGTGCTGCAAATGCGCGTGCCGGACCCAAACGGCGCGTGGAAGGTTCACCCCGATGACCCGCGTTTGATGATTCGCCGCGACCCAACTGAAGAAAACGGCAGGTATTACCGCATCCTTCCCGAAGGGCTGCTAAAAAATTTCGACGGCGTGACCATCAACATTCGCCAGCCCAAAGAAGGCTTGGATTTGAATCGCAACTTCCCCGCCGGGTGGAGACCCGAGGGCGAGCAGCGCGGCGCGGGTTCGTACCCCGGCTCGGAGCCGGAGGCGCGCAATCTGCTTGACTTCATCAGCAAGCATCCGAACATCACTGGAACAATTTCGCTGCACACCATGAGCGGCGTTTTGCTGCGCCCGTATGATGACCGCCCGGATGATGAGTTCCCCGCCGAGGATTTGTGGACGTATCAAAAAATCGGCGAGAAAGGCGCGGCGCTGACCGGTTACCCGCATGTTTCGGTGTTTCACGATTTCAAATATCATCCCAAGAGCGTCATCACCGGCGGATTTGATACATGGACGTATGACCATCTCGGCATCTTTTCGTGGACGGTTGAATTTTGGAGTCCGATGAAACAGGCGGGAATTGAAAAGTTTAAGTTTATTGACTGGTACCGCGAACATCCAATTGAGGATGATTTCAAACTGTTGAAGTGGAACGATGAAGCGTTGAAAGGCAAGGGATTTGTCAAATGGTACAAGTACAACCATCCGCAATTGGGAGAGGTGGAACTTGGCGGCTGGGATTTGATGAATATGTGGACGAATCCGCCGCTGCAATTTTTGGAAAAGGAAATTAAACCCTTCCCCGAATGGATTGTCTGGCACGCGCTGATTTCCCCAAAACTGGCGCTGCGCGAATTTGATGTCGTTCAACTTTCAAAAGATACCTTCCGCGTGCGGTTTGTGGTGGAAAATACCGGCTGGCTGCCAACCTATGTGACGAAGAAAGCGTTGGAGCGCAAAGTAACACGCGGCGTCATTGCGGAGATTTATTTGCCCAAAGGCGCGAGTCTTGAATCGGGCAAACTGCGCGAAACGATGGGAGAGTTGGAAGGACGCGCTTATAAACCCGCCTTTGCAGACGAAGGCGATGAAAGCACAACCGACCGCATGAAAGTGGAATGGGTGGTGAAAGCAAAGAAAGGCTCGAAAGTCAAGTTCACGGCGAAACATGACCGCGCTGGAATGGTGAAAGTGGAAATTGAGTTGAAGTAACTGACGCGCTTGTGAACTGAACCCATACATACAAAACAGAGGAGAGAGACATGCAAAAACGCTTGCTGGTAATTTTTATTGTAATATCCGCTTCGCTGGCTTGCAACCTGCCCGCCCAGTCCATTCCGCAGGCGGCGGATATTCCCACTTTCACACCCGACTTGCCTGCCCCTGTTGCGGAAAACAAACCCACCGAGCCGCCCGCCCCGCCCACCTTCACGCCCGAACCTGTTCCGCCCACGCCTCAAGCCCGCTCCCTTAACCCGCGCGCGCTTGCAGGCTGCGATATTTTTCTCGA
>DAOTZP010000248.1:0-3965 GCA_034434265.1 Anaerolineales bacterium
AAGTATGGCGGCAATGTTTCCGCGGCTGTCCTGCAGGGAAACGCGCGGCGGCTTGCCGTGCAGAATTGCGTCGCACATATCGTCCACTTCACCCAAATACAGTTCCCCGCCTTGTATTTTGATTTTTTGTTCTTCGCCGCCGCGTTTGAGGATGAGCTCGTTTTCCACACCCGGCTTAAACGGGTTCGGCACTTGCAGCGCAGCCTCATCGCCAATAATTTCAATATAAGTGCGGTACGGCGACTTAAAACCGCAATCAAATTGAGCGTACACGCCATCGGCGAATTTCATCTGCCCGATAAACGATTCATCGCTGCCATCCGCGCTGGAAACCTGCCAGCCAAATACTTCTTGGGGTTCGCTGCCAACAATCATGCGCGCATACGAAACAGGATAGCAGCCCACGTCCCAAATGCTGCCGCCGCCCATTTCTTTCACAAAACGAAAATTTCCCGCGCGGTTTAATGTAAACGTAAACGCGCCTTTTACGAGTTGCAGCCTTCCCAACATGCCGCTGTCCACAATTTCTTTTACTTTCAACGTCTGCGCGTGATGGCGGTACATAAAGGCTTCGGCTAAGACTTTGCCTGTTTCTTGCGCGGCGGCTGTCATTGCGTCCACTTCTTCAAGCGTTAGGGCAAATGGCTTTTCGCACAACACATGCTTGCCAGCCTTTAATGCTTTAATCGTCCATTCGGCATGAAGATGATTGGGAAGCGGGTTGTAGATGACATCCACTTCCGGGTCGTCCAACAATGCTTGGTAACCGCCATACGCGCGGGAAATGCTCCACTCGCGCGCGTAATCTTCAGCGGCGGACCGGGACCGCGAGGCGACGGCTAATAATCGGGTGCGGGAAGAAGCGCGCAGGGGTTTAATCAAAGCGCGGTTAATCTTCGCGGTGGAGAGCAATCCCCAGTTGAGAACTTTGTCCGCCATGCTATCCTTTCAGCGAGCCAGCCAACAGTCCACGCAGGAAGTAACGTCCGAGGAAGATGTATACCAAAAGCGTCGGCAGCGCGGCAAGCAGCGAGCCAGCCATTTGAACATTCCATGCGATGATTTGGCTGCCCGCCATGTTGTTGAGCGCCACGGTGATGGGCCATTCGGTGTTGCCGGTGAGAACAACCGCAAAGAGAAAGTCGTTCCACGCGGAGGTGAATTGCCAGATTAAGACCACGACAAAACTTGGAACGGAAATGGGCAGCAGGATATAGCGGTAAATACCGAGCATACCCGCGCCGTCCATTTTGGCGGCTTCGAGAAGTTCCTGCGGCAGGCTGGCATAATAGTTGCGAAAGGTGAGGGTGGTAATGGGTATTCCGTAAATGATATGCGCCAGAGCAAGACCCGGCAAGCCCGTAATGCCCGTTGCATTCATAAACTGCACGAGCGGAATCAAAATACTTTGATAAGGGATGAACATTCCAAACAGAATGAAAGGAAAGACAACATCCGCGCCTTTGAATTTCCACTTGGCGAGAATGAAACCGTTAAGCGAACCAAGAAAAGAGGAGATTAACGCGGAAGGAATCACCATCATGAAACTGTTCATCAACGAAGGGGAAAGTTTTGCCCAAGCCTCTTTGTAGTTGTCGAAGGCGATTCCTTGCGGAAGATTCCAGATGGTTTTCAGGTCAATTTCTTCAAAACTTTTGAAGCCGGTGGCGAGCATTAAATACATTGGAATTAAATAGAAAATTGCCATCGCAATCAATGGAATGTACAGCCAATATTTGGGTTTCCAAAATTTTTTCATGCTTCCGCCTCCGTTTTCAAAGTGTAGCGGATGTAGGGAATAATCAAAACCGCAACGCTGATAAGCAGCAGGATGCCAATTGCCGCGCCGCGCCCGTAGAACAGCCCGTCAAAGGTGGCTTGCCACATATAAATTGCGGGAACGTCCAGTTGCAATTGTTTGCCCGCAACGGCGACGATTAAGTCGAAGACTTTGAGCGACATGTGACCGAGAATGATGAGCGCGGAAAGCGTTACCGGCGAAAGCAGCGGAATCATAATATGGCGGTAAATTTGAAAACCGTTTGCGCCGTCAATTTGCGCGGCTTCTTTCAATTCTTGGGGGATGGCGCGCAAACCCGCCAGATATAACGCCATCGTATAACCGGACATTTGCCAAATGGCAGCCATGCCCCATTTGGGTGTGGTATGCCACGCGTTGATTAAGAAATCCGCGCCAATGTATTTGAATAATAAATTAAGCCCGCTCATGCGCGAACCCATCGCGGGATTCATCAGCCAGCGCCAGACCACGCCGGTCACAATGTATGAAATTGCCATGGGAAACAAAAACAAACTGCGGAAGAATCCTTCACCCCATAAACCTTGGTCAAGCATTACGGCGAGCAAAAAGCCAAGAACAAGACTGCCAAACACGAATACAACAGTGAATAAGAGCGTATTCTTGATGTCCACCATGAAGCGCGGGTCGGCAAAGAGTTCGGTATAGTTCTTGATTCCGTTCCAAGTGTAATCAGGATTCAGCCCCTTCCATTTGCTTAACGAAACGCGAATGGACCATCCAATGAAAATATAAATAAAGATTAACACCGCAAGAATGGAAGGTGAAATCAGGACGATATTCAGGATTTTATCTTTATCTTTGAACATGCCGCACCTCTTTTGGTTGCTCGATAAAAGTCAAACTTCTTAATTGCGCATACCCGGTAAAAATCGTTGAGGCTCCAATATTGGAGCCTCAACGATTTTAACACTTAAGATTTACTTGCACGGACCAGAGCTGGCGCAAGCGGCAACAAGCGCAGATTGGAACGCAGCTGTATCATTGCTGGAAAGGAACAAACCAAGCGCGGTGTCAATTTCGGTTTTCCACGAGTCGTTGGCAACTACGCCATGAGTGAGCGAGCCGACAACCACATTGCTCGACCAATCTTCCATGGCGGATTGCAGGTACTCGCCAAAGAGCGCGGGGTCACAGTCGGTGCGGGCGCAGATGGAACCTTTGACCGGATTGAAGGCTTCCTGTCCTTCTTTTGAGCCGGCGGTCTTCAACCATGCAATCGCGCCTTCGGGATGCGGCGCGCCAACAGCAAGCACGAAAGAGTCAGACAGGAATTGGAAGAAGCCATCGGAGCCGGGAGTGGGAGCCCAGCCGTAATCGGTGTTGGGGGCTTTGCCCAATTCGCGGAAGTAGCCTTCAGCCCAGTCGCCCATCACGTTGAACGCGGCATCGCCGTTGACGACGAGCTGCGCGGCATCCTGCCATGAAAGGGAGGCGGAGTCGCTGTTGGCATAAGTCAAGACCTTGGCGTAGTTATCCAGCGCGGTTTTAACTTCGGGGCTGCCCCAATCGGTGGACCCATCCCATAAACCATTGTAAGCGTCAGCGCCGAGCGTGCCGAGCAAAACGGTTTCAAAGAGGTGCAGTTTGGTCCACTGTTCACCGAGGGCAAGCGGCTGCACACCGGCGGCTTGCAGGGTATCCATTGCGGCAAACCATTCATCCATCGTGGTGGGGACTTCCACGCCGTTTGCTTCAAGGACGGAGGGGTTGTACCACAGTACGTTTGCGCGGTGAATGTTGACCGGCACGGAGTAAATTTTGCCATCCTGCGAAATCAGGGGGATGAGCGTTTCGGGCATGACATCGAGCCAGCCCTCGGATTCGTACAGGTCGTTGAGCGGTTCAATCTGTCCGCCAGCGACATAAGTGCCGATGAGTTCCTGACCGGCGTGTCCCTGCCAGCTATCGGGCGGGTCGCCAGCTTGAAGGCGGGTGGCAAGGACTGCGCGCGCGTTGGTTCCCGCGCCGCCAGCCACAGCCGCGTTGATGAATTCGATGCCAGGGTTGGCTTTGGCGAACACTGCCTGCATGGCTTCCAAACCAGCGGCTTCACCGCCGCCTGTCCACCATGAGAACACTTCCACCGAACTTGCACCAGCGGCGGGTTCTTCGGCAGGCGCTTCGGTTGCGGCGGGTTGTTCAG
>DAOTZP010000249.1:0-15541 GCA_034434265.1 Anaerolineales bacterium
CACAAATGCCCATTCTTCATCAGTTACATCACTTGGATACGGTTTTCTCGACATTCGCCGAGTTTACCATCCTAAAAGTGCATAACAGGCTCTAAAAAAATCTCTGTTTATCAAGTTCATCAAGGTTGTCTCTTGAATCAAAAACTCCGAGTCTTTCAAAACCTCGGAGTTTTTATTATTTTACTTCTTCGGCAAAATGACCACTTTGCGATGCGGCTCCTCGCCGATGCTTTCGGTGGTCACCGCGGGATGGTTGCGCAATTCAATATGAATGGCGCGGCGCTCGCTGGAAGTCATCGGCTCAAGCGTGGCTTTTTTGCCGGTTTTGATGACCTGCTCCACAACACGCATGGCAATCTTTTTCACTTGGTCGGCGCGTCGCTTGCGGTAGCCTTCCACATCCACAATCAGTTGCACCCATTTTTGCGTCTGCTTGCCGACAATCAAAGCGGCGACATATTGAAACGCGTTCAAAGTTTCGGCTTGCTTTCCAATGAGCGCGGTCAAATCTTTTCCATGCACTTCCACATGGATGCTGCGGCGGTCATCCGTGCTGGCTTCGTCATAATGCGCGCTGACTTGCGCCTTCATGCCGAGATGATGAAGCATCTTGGAGACGACCTCCTCAGCGGCATCAAGAACGGGGTCGGTCTCGGCGCGCTCAAGCGTTTTGGGCGCGGAAATCGAAGCGGATTCAGCAGCGGGCGCGGGCGTTTTCTTGGGAGCGGGGCGCGCGGGTTTGGATTCTTTTGCTTCGCGCGGTTGTTTCTGCGGGGCTGGCTCTTTACGCGCTGGCGGGGTTGATTCCACTTTGGGAGCGGGCGGCGGGTTGACCGTCAGTTTAACGCGCACCTGACGTCCGCCAAAGCCAAATAATCCCTTGCTGCCGGAATCCAGCACTTCAATTGAAACTGCTTCCGCTGTCAAACCAAGCTGGGCAAGCCCCTGTGAAATGGCTTCTTCCACCGTCGGGGCAATGACTTCAAGCGTTGTTTGCTCGCTCATGCTGCCTCCCTATTTTTTCTTATTGGATGTTTGACCGCCGCCTGGCAGCAGGCTGCTCCAATTGGCGCGCCCGGTTGCGGCGTATTGCAAAATGCCGAGAATATTGCTTGTAATAAAGTACACGGAAATGCCCGAAGGAAAATTCAACGCAAACCAGCCGAGCATAATCGGCATCATGATGGACATTTGTTTGGATACCATGGCGCTCTGGTCATTGGGGTTGCTGGTCGGCGGCATGGTGAGCTTGGATTGGATGTATGTGGTCAGCGCGACAACCAAAGCCAGCGTAGGCACGGCAATGCCCAGCGCCTGCACCGATTCCGGTCTGCCCAAATCCATCCATAAAAATTTGCTGTTAAGCGGGATAATGTTTTCAACGTTTTGGAAAGGGTACACCGTGCGCGCCAGTTTCAGCATGTCAAACGGGGTGGCGGAAAGCGCGCGCGTAACGCCCTGATACAAGCCAAACAAAATGGGCAGTTGAATCAAAGTCGGCAGGCAGGATGCGAAAGGATTAATGCCGCGTTCCTTGTAGATGCGCATTTGTTCTTGCGCCAGCTTTTCGCGGTCTTTGGCGTATTTTTTTTGAATATCAAGCCATTCTTTATCGTTTTGTAGTTGCTGCATGGCTTGAGCGCCTTTGACTTGCGCGGCATTGAGGGGCCAGGTGATGGCTTTGATAAGCACGGTGAATAAAATAATGGCAAGACCAAACATGTGCGGACCATGACCCAGCGCGTCATAAATCCACAGCAAGAGATTGGTCATCGGTTGGACGATAATCAGTTCCCACATGGGTTGGTTTCCTTACTCTTCGGGGGTGAACGTCCAAGCTTGTTTGCCGTCCGCGTCATACGCGGCAAGGACAAACTCGGCTTGATACGGCGCGACAAGAATTAAATCGTTTGCGGCAACCGGCGCGGTGTAAATGCTTCCGCCGGGCGTTTTTTCCCAAACGATGTTTCCTTCTTTGTTGAATGCAATCAATTTTCCGTTTTCCGTTGCGGCGTAAATTTGGTCCTGATGCAATAGCAGGCGCGCCACGACCGCATCGTCTTTTTGCGCGGCGTTCCAGTTTTCGCGTCCGCTGGCAAGGTCAAATGAAACGATGTTGCCGTACAGGTCTGCATAGTAGAGCGTTTCGCCGTCCAACACGGGCGTTCCCCATATCCATGTTTCGGCTTTGGCGATTTGGTTTTTCCCGCCGGTGGAGGTGACAAATTCCACTGTGGAAGCAAATGACCCGACATACACGCCGTCTTGCGCGGGCGCGGGGCTGGCGGGGATTGCGCCGCCCATATCCACGCTGTTATCCACGCTTAAATCTGCGGGGTTGATGATATGCAGGTGATGGTCCAGCGAGGTGACGTAGAGGAAAGTTCCATCGGTCACAGGGGCGGACCATAGCGCGCCGCCAATTTCCAGCGGTTCAGCGGCTTGCGCGCCGTTCATATCAAGGATGTATAAAAATCCATCGGTATTGGGGATGTAAATTTTTTGGTCAAAGACCAGCGGGGAAGCCAGCCACGCGCCTTTGGCGCCGAGGAAATGTCCCGCCCATTTTTCTTTTCCAGTGGCGGGGTCAAGGCTGAGAAAGGGGTGGCTTGTCCCTGCGCTGCCGATAAGCAGTTGCCCGTCTTCCGTCAGCACGGGGGTGGCGTAAAACATCAGGCTGCTATCGGCTTCTTCGGGATACTGCCAGACTTGTTTGCCGGTTTTCAAATCAACCGCATAGACAAAAGAGCCGCTTGCCACATAGGCGCGTTCAGGGTCGGCGGCGAGTCCGTGCCAGTTGGTGGAGACAGGTCCCGCGCAGGCGGTGAAGGCAAGCGCGCCCAACATAAGCATGGCAATCAAAATCAAACGTTTTGTATTCAAAGGACGATACTCCAAGGTTACTTAACAGGGTCGTAACCGCCGGGGTTGAAAGGGTTGCAGCGCAGCACACGCCAGACAGCCATTAAAGAGCCTTTGAGCGCGCCGTATTTATAAACGGCTTGATACCCGTAATGCGAGCAAGACGGGTAAAAGCGGCAGGTATTCGGCGGCAAGGCTGGGGATACGACCATTTGGTATAAACGAATCAAAGCCAGCACAAGAATGCGCGGGGCGTTGCCCAGCGTGCGGGGCATATCGCGCAGGCGGGGCTCGTCTGGATATTCATGCAAGTGGAATTGGGGTTCAGGATTCATCCGCGGGTAAAATTTTGGCGCGGCGAAGCAGGTAAAGGAGCGCGGCTTGCGTTTCTTGAAGCGATGCGTTCACCAAGGCTGGGCGCGCAATCAGGATAATTTCCCATCCGGATGTGATGCCGTGCAGCAGGGGGCGCATGGCTTCGCGCAGCAGGCGTTTGGCTCGGTTGCGCTGCACCGCGCCTCCGGTGGATTTCCCCGCAGTCACGCCCACGCGCACGCGGGGCGATTCGCCGGGCTGCGCTACCAACACAACAAGCGGGTGGGCATAGGACTTGCCGGTTCGCCGCACCCGCTTGAAATCTTCGGACCGGGTCAGACGGAATTTTTTCTGCACCCGCGCCTCACACTACTCCGCGCGCAACGCGCAGAGGCTTACCAACGAACGCGCTTGACGTGTTCGTTGGACTTGACGGTTAACTTATAGCGACCGCGCAGGCGGCGGCGCTTCAAAACCGCGCGACCATCCGCTGTTGCCATGCGGGCGCGAAAGCCATGCACGCGCACGCGGCGGCGGATTTTGGGTTGGTAGGTTCTCTTGGTCATTCGTACTTCTTCCTTCTACATAAAAAGATGATGACAATCCCCAAATGTGGGAGTTGACGGCTGATTTTTAGTGGCGCGAAATTATACCCCAATGGTTCTGATTCGGTCAATTTGAATCCGATACGAGTTTTAGAAAACGAAAGGGAGCCGCGTCAGGCGCAGCTCCCTTCACAAATATGATGGATGTTTATTTGCTTTTGATGGTAATGGTTTTGGGTTTGACCGCTTCGGCTTTGGGCAGCGTAATCGCCAGCACGCCGTTTTCAAATTCCGCCTTTGCTTTGTCGGCTACCACGTCAATCGGCAGAACAATCGAGCGTTCAAAGGCGCCCCAGCGCTGTTCGCGGATGTGGTAGGTCTTTTCTTTGGTTTCTTCGCTGTGTTTCACTTCGCCTTTGATGGTGAGCACGTCGCCGGTGACGTTGATTTGCACCTCTTCCGGTTTCACGCCGGGCAGCGCGGCTTTCACAATCACTTCGTTATCGGTCTGATACATATCCACAGCCGGAACGGACCAGGCATTGGCAGCCAGACTGAGGGGGCGAGTGAAGGCGTCATCAAAAAGGCGGTCCATGGCTTCACGCAAAGACATCATTTCACGAGCGGGTTCCCAACGAATTAAAGTTGACATAGGTACCTCCTGTTTGCTATTTGGTAATGGTTTTGTTTGAACTTACAGCCTAAATTTAAAACGCCTGCGTTAAAAAAACGCAGGCGTTTTGTATAAGTTTCGTTAAAAAACCGGGCTTATTCTTTATTTCGTTTGAAATCCACAAAGCGGTACCCCACGCCGCGTTCGGTGAGGATGTATTTGGGGTCGGCGGGGTCTTTTTCCAATTTCTGGCGCAGGTAGTTAATATACAAGCGGACGTAGTGCGGCTCGTCGCGGTATTCGTAGCCCCACACTTTTTGCAGCAACTGGTCATGCGAAACCACCCAGCCCGCATTTTGCACAAGATGATACAGCAGGCGGTATTCCGTCGGGCGCAGTTTTACCAGCTTGCCATCCAGCCAGATTTCGCGGCGGTCAAAGTCAATCTTTAAGTGATTATCCACTTCCAGCAAGCCGTGCATGGAGCCGCTTGCGCCTTCCGTGCGGCGCAAAACAGACTTGATGCGGCTGACAAGCTCACGGGTGCTGAACGGCTTGACGATGTAATCATCCGCGCCATATTCAAGCCCGCGCACGCGGTCATCTTCCTCGCCTTTGGCGGTGAGCATAATCACCGGAACGTTGCTAAATTCACGAATGGTTTCAAGGACTTCAAAGCCGTCGAGGTCAGGCATCATCACGTCCAGCAAAATCAAGTCCGGCGTAACGTCGCGCATTTTTTGAATGGCTTGCTTGCCGTTAAACGCCTCGCTGACTTGAAAGCCGTCGTGTTCCAAATTCATGCGAATAAAGCGCACCATGCGCTCTTCGTCATCCACCACGAGGATTTTACGGCGTTCCATTGAATCGGGCATGGGTTACTCCCTCACAAAACTAATTATCTTTTCTTCCTCAGAGCTTTCCATAATTTCAATAAAACTAATCTTGGAAAGGGGCCAGATGACTCTGGTGACGTTGGCGTCAATGTAGTGCAAGTCTTTGCCGTCTTTTTGACGCGGGTTGGAAACGATGATGATGGTATCTGTCGGCTTGGGGATGTCTTCAATTTCCCCGGCAATGGAGGTTTCGCCTGCAACGTGCAAAATTACTGTATATGCCATATCTTCTCGCTTTCGATTGATTAATTATTTTTGAGCAGCACCTGAATTTTCAATTTTCCCAGCGACACAATTTCGCCGTGGCGCAAGGGTTGTTCTTCGTTTGGGACCAAACGCTTGCCGCCAATGAAAGAACCGTTGGCGGAGCCGAGGTCCATGTAAATGACATGGTCGGCGGCGCGCTTGATGATGGCGTGCAGGCGCGAAACGCCCGCCGCATAGGCTTGAAACGCCGAAAGGTCAATATCGGGCATAATTGGCTGTCCTTCGCTGATTCTGCCGAGCGTGAACTCGTTTTTCCCCGTCAAGGCAATGACGTGACCGGTATCGAGCAGGTGCAGGCTGCCCCATGACTCGGACACTTCAAAAGGCTGATATTCTTCTCCGCGTTTGGGAATGCGCAAGCTTGCCTTTTCAACGTCGGCTGTGGAAATGTTCTGGGTGGTCAGCGGGTCTTTGCCAATTAACTGCGCGCCACATTGAACGCAAAACAAAGTGCCATCGAGATTTGAATGTTTACAATTCGAGCAGAGTATCATGACGACTTCTCCTTGGGACCGCTCAAAAGCAGTGCGCGGGTTTTATATTTGATGTCTTTCTGGCTGCTGCCTGCGCTCCAATTTTTCTTCTTTTCCAGGTTGTCCGCTTCAAAGAGAACCGTTTTTGCAAGCGAGGTCTCGCCTTGGGAAAGCAGATGCGTGGCAAGGTTGTGCAGGTCGCGGGCAGCGGCGTCAAAATCGCCATGGTCGGCTGCGAGGCGGGCGCGTTCCTGCATCCGGTAAAGCGTCAAACGCGAAAGGGCGCTTAACACGCGGTTTGGCGGCGCTTCATCGGAAGGGGTTTCGCTCACCGCGCATTGCACATTCAGGCGCACAGGCTGCACGGGGGTGGAGCGCGCCGCAATATTTAATTTAAGCGAGCCGTTCAAAAGTTGAATCTTGTCACTGACAAGCGCGGAAGGCTCAACTTGAAATTCCAAAATCGCCTGCAAGGGCGTGTCGCGCAGCACGGGCCCGAGCCGCAAAGAAGATTCAATATCAATGGGGCTAATGTCGGGCTGCACCCGAAAGGCGTAATTGATTTTAATGCCTTCGATTTCCTTGTATTGCAAAGTGACTTCATCAGCGTACATGCTGACAAGGGCGTTGAATTTTTCAACCAGCAGTCGTTGAATATCTTTTGGGTTGGCAATGTAAGCGGAAGACCCGCCCGTCTTGCTTGCCAGCGCATCTAAAAAAATATCGTTCCACTCATGCCCAATTCCCATGCCGCTGATGCCGATATTTTTTTGCGCGGCTTCTTCCGCAAGTTCAAGGCATTGCAGTTCGTCGCCGTAGGTGTTTCCATCGGTCAGTAGAATAATGTGATTGACGCGCCCCGCGCTGTACCCGTAATTGATTTGCTCCAAGCCCGCTTTTAACCCGCTGTATATTTCTGTGCCGCCGGACGTTTGCATCATTTGAATATTGTTTTCCTGCTGGCGTAGATTGAACGGCAGAGAGGCAGGCACCACCACTTGCGCCCGGTCGCTAAATGCCACAATGCTCAAGCGGTCGTCCGGGCGCAAACTGCGCAGCAATTGAATTGCCGTTGCTTTGAGCATATCCATTTTTTCGCCCTGCATGGACGTGGAACGGTCCAACACAAGGCAGATGTTCAAAGGCGGGGAAGGGATTTTGTTTGTCCCTTCGTTTGGGCTGATAGTCAAGTGAAGGTAGATGACCTGAGGTTCAGCGCCTTTGACAAGCGCGCTGCGGCTGAGCAGCGTTTCGAGCAATACCGCCGGACGCTGCTCAAGCGCGGGCGGCAGGGTTGCATCGTATAAACTTCTGCGCTTTGGGTTGGAAAGCGTTTCGTATGCCTGTTGGATTTCTAAGAAAAGCTCGGTTTCGCCTTCGGCTGAATTTTTATCAGGGTGAAGTTTTTGAGCGGCTTCAAAATATGCGCGCTTAATTTCATCCTGTGTTGCATCACGAAAGACGCCAAGAATTGCATAGTAATCCGGTTTGCCAGACATATCATCCAATCATCTGCGCAAGAATCACCGTAATGTTATCAGGTCCGCCTGCGGCGTTTGCCGATTCAACCATCATCTGACAGGCGCGCTGCAAGTTGGGGGATTGAATCAACGCGCGGTGCAGGTCTTGTTCATCCACCACGCCCCACAAGCCGTCGCTGCAAATCATCAGGTAGCCGGTTTGCGGAAATGGAATGGTGAAAATATCGGCTTCGAGGGTTTCGCCCTGCCCCAAGGCGCGAATTAAGACGTTGCGGTGGGGGAAGTTTGCGGCTTCATCCTTGCTGAGGTGACCGAGCTCTTCCAGCCGCTTGACAAGGGAATGGTCGCGGGTGATTGGGTCCACGCGCCCGTCGGGGAAGATGGAATACGCGCGGCTGTCGCCGACATGGGCAATCGTCACCTGCTGACCCAATACCAGCGCGGCGGTAACGGTGGTTCCGCTGCCGGGCGCTTCGCGCTGCACATATTCATGCGCTTCGCGCACGGCTTCTTCCATTAAGTCCTGCAAGGGGTCTTGTAAATTTTGCGTGGGCAGGTTGAAAAGATAGGAATGAAATCTCTTCATAATAATACCGCCCATGATGCGCACAGCGGCGTTGCTTGCCACTTCTCCAAACTGGTGACCGCCCATGCCGTCGGCGACAATATACACCCCAAAAGGAATGCTCTCGGAGCCGCCGGAAATGGTGGTGGTGATGGCAAGCACGCTGTCTTCGTTATGGTCGCGCTGCTTGCCGACAGATTGTCCCACCGCCGCAACCAGCTGCTTCATTTCGTATTTCAGGTTTTGACTGTTGATGATGGCATTCACCTGCAAATCCGAAAGCGGGGCGGTGGTGGCCGCCTCCAACACTGGCTGCTTTTCAGGTTCAGGGTTTGCCTGCTGCTCGTTCTTAAAGATTTTCTTAATAAAATCAAACACAGGAGCTCCTTTTATGCAAACAGGGCATAGACGTGATGGTCGGTAGAACCAAAGTACAAAATATCGTCAAACACAATCGGAGAACCGGTGATGGCTCCTTGTGTTTCAAATTTCCAGCGCAGGCGGCCCGAGCGGTATTCCAGACAGTACATGCTGCCATCCACCGAACCGCAGTACAAGGAATCTTTATAAATCACCGGCGAGCCGCTCACCTGATTATCTGTGCGGAAACGCCAAACTTCCTTTGCGGTGCGAATATCCACGCAATAGATAAATCCATCCGCCGCGCCGACAAAGATGTAATCATCCGCTATGGCAGGAGAGGAAAGCGAGCCTTTGCCAAGCCGGAATTTCCAAATTGCCCAGCCGTTGCTTGCATCCAGCGCGTAAAGATGACTATCCAACGAGGCGAGGTAAATTGCCTGCCCCTTTGCCGTCGGCGAGGAGATGACGGCGCGCTTGGCTTGAAAACGCCATTTCATCTCGCCGCGAAAATTAACCGCAGAGACCACGCCGCTTTCATTGCCAAAGTACACCAAATTTTGGTCTATATATGGCGTGGAATGAATGGGTGCGCCGGTGGCATGTTTCCAAATAGCGCGTCCGGTAGCGGCATTGACGGCGTGCAAATCGCCATCGTCCGAGCCGAAGAAGATGTGACCCTCCGCAAGGCGCGGGGAAGAGTAAATTTTTCCTTCGGTGTAATACGTCCACACGACTTTGCCTGTGCGTTCGCTAATCACATGCAGGCGCTTGTCTTCCGACCCAAAGGCAATATTATTATCGAAAATCAACGGGCGGGTGACAATGCCCCCGTCGGCGGCATACTTCCATTGGAATTTTCCCTCAGCGGCATTCAAACAATAAAGATTATTGTCATAACAGCCGATATACAACATTCCCTGATTGAGCGCGGGCGTGCCGCGAATTTCATCCTCGCACTTAAACGACCATAGGGGTTTAATTCCGCCGCCGACTGCCGCCGGAAGCCCTGTGGTGATTTTGGATAACGCGCCGGTTTTGCGCGCCACCGACATCAATGCGTCTTTCATGGCTGCCGCGCTGGGGAAACGGTCTGCAGGGTTGTATTGCAGCGCGGTATTGACCACTGCTTCGATTTCAACGGACAGGTTTGGGTTAATGCGGCGAATGGGGCGCTCGGCAAAGGAGAAGGGCGGTTCAAGGCGCGGGTCGCGGCGGGTCAAAGCATGATGCAATGTTGCGCCGAGGGCGTAAATATCCGCCAGCGGGGTGGCTTCTCCGCGATATTGTTCGGGCGGGGAATAACCTTCCGTGCCAATCATTGTGCCTTTTTGACCGGATTGGAACGTTTTGGCAATGCCAAAATCCACCAGCACAACATCGCCGTTGTGATTAATCATCACATTGGAGGGCTTCATATCACGGAAGATGATGGGGTCCGGTTTGTGCGAATGCAGATAAGCCAGCACATCGCACAGTTGAATTGCCCAGCTGATGATTTGGTCCTCAGGCAAAAAACCGTTCGCGCCATTAATGATAGATTCAAGGTCTTTGCCATGCACGAACTCCAACACCAGGTACGAACGGTCTTCGTGCGTAAAATAATCATAAATACGCGGAATGGCAGGATGATTAAGCGTGGCAAGCATGTTTGCCTCGCGCTCAAAATTTTGCACAATGGTCTGCCTCACCAGCGGGTCCGGCGCGGTGTTTATCATTTCCTTGACAGCCACCAACTTCACAACGTTGGGGAAATGCAAATCACGGGCGCGATAAACCGACCCCATGCCGCCGATGCCAATCACATCCTGAATGTTGTAGCGGTTGGCAAGCGTCGCGCCAGATTGAATTTGCTGGCGTGGGGTAGAATTACTATTTGAACCCGAACCTGAACCCGAACCGATGGGCGAGGTAATGTTTCTTGTTTCCAGAGGGCTCTCCTGCGTGCGGTTGGATACCGAATTATAGTGTGCAACAAAGGGAATTGCAAATACCTGATGGTTGCAGTTTAAGTACGAAAAGGATAAATTTTATGGCTGATTTACACCCATTGGCGGGCATTTACGCCGCCGCCGTCACCCCGCTTGTTTCCACCGATAAACTGGATTTGGAGTCCATTCCGGTTTTGATGCAGTTTCTCGCCGCGCGCGGATGTCACGGCGCGTTGTTTTTTGGCACAACAGGGGAAGGACCATCCTTCTCCCGAAAAGAACGCGAGGCGCTGATGCGCTCGGCGCGCGCGTACCGCCAGCAAACGCCAAACTTTCGCCTGCTGGCAGGCACAGGCACGCCCAGTCTCGGCGATTCGATGGAACTGACCAAGCTGGCTTTTGATTTGGGCTACGACGGCGTGGTTGTGCTGCCGCCGTATTACTTTCGCAAAGCGGGCAATGACGGGTTGTTTGCATGGTTCAGCGAGTTGATTCAAAAATCCGTGCCTTCGGACGGGTATGTGCTTGGGTATCACTTTCCCGGCATAACCGGTATTGGCTTTTCGTTGAATTTATTGGCGCGGCTGAAAGATGCGTTTCCGAATCAATTTGCGGGGATTAAGGACTCATCGCACGATGAAACATTCGCAGCCGAGTTGGGCAACCGCTTTGGCAGGGAGTTGCTGGTTTTGAACGGGACCGATTCGCTGCTGCATCATGCCTTGAAGCATCACGCGCAGGGCGCAATCACAGCGCCTGCCAACATCATCTCCGAAGGGTTGCGCGAAATTTGGGACCTGCATCAAAAAGGCGAAGACCCAGCCGAAGCGCAGGAACAGGTGAGCCATTACCGTCATATTTTGGAAGAGTATTTGCCGTTTGCCCCAAGTTTGAAAATGCTCATGCACAGGTTGTTTCATCTGCCGCGCTGGTCGGTTAAACCGCCGTTGGAAGAATTAAGCGCGGAAGCGGCGGAACGTCTGCTTAAAGCATTTGAGGAAACGTAATAACATCTATATCAACCGGTCGCCTTCTCCATTGACTGAATCCACACGGTAGTGACATCCGCGGCTTTGACGGTTATGCCGCGCCGCCTGCGCGACAATGAGCGCGGCTTCCACGGCGTTTCTTAAGCCAATCAAACCGTCGCTGAGTTTGGTGACACGGTAAAAGGTTTCAATTTCGTTTTGCAAATGACGCAGCTCGCGGATGGCGCGGGAGAGCCTATCGGCGCTGCGCACCAATCCCACATAATGCCACATGATGTTTTGAATCGTCTGCATGTCGCCTTGAATTAAGGCGGGGTCGGAATCCGCCACCAAGCCGCTTTCATCCCACGCGGGAATCATCTCACGGGTGGGAATAAACGCGCCGCCCGCTTGCAGTTTGGCTTCCACATCCCGCGCGGCGCGATGTCCCCAGACCAATCCTTCCAGCAGCGAAGTTGAAGCAAGGCGGTTCGCGCCGTGCAGCCCGGTGCAACTCACTTCGCCCACCGCGTATAAATTTTCGATGCTGGTTTGACCGACTTCATCCACCTGCACGCCGCCGCAGGAATAATGCGCGGCAGGCACAACGGGAATCGGCTCGCGCGAAATATCCAGCCCGAACTTTAAGCAATGCGCGTAAATGTTTGGAAAGCGGGCTTTGATTTCTTCGGCGGGTTTGCGCGAGGCAATATCCAGCAGCACATACGAATAGCCGTTGATTTCCATGATGTGATGAATGGCGCGTGAGACGACATCGCGCGGGGCGAGGTCTTTCCACTCCGGCGAGTAGTCCGCCATGAAGGGGCGCCCCTCCGGCGTGAGCAGTATGCCGCCTTCGCCGCGCACCGCTTCGGAGATGAGGAAACCTTCGGAGCCGGGCACAGCCAGCGTGGTGGGATGAAACTGCACATATTCCGCGTTGATGATTCGCGCCCCGGCGCGGTGCGCCATGGCAAGCCCGTCTCCCCGCGAGCCTTGCGGGTTGGTTGTGTTGCGGTAGATTCTTCCCAGCCCGCCGGTGGCGAGGATGGTTTTCGCCGCGAGCGTGCGGTGAACGGCGCGTCCTTTTTTATCGAACACATACGCGCCGTAACAGCGGATGGGTTTGTATGTATCAAGCGGGTTGCGCGAGTGATGCGGGTATGTGATGAGGTCAACGGCGGTGGCATCGGTAAACCATTGAATGTTGGGCTTGCTTTTGAGCGCTTCAATTAACCCTTTGCTGATTGCCGCACCCGTGCCGTCTCCTACATGGATGATTCTTCGGCGCTGGTGGGCGGCTTCGTTGCCGTAATTTAACCCGCCGTTTTGATTCATATCAAACTTGATGTTGGAAATTTTTATCAGCACTTCCTCCAACAACGCGGGACCTTCCTGCGCCAGGATGCGCGCCGCCTGCGGGTTGGAAGCGCCCGCGCCCGCCGCGAGAATATCCTCCACCAAAAGTTCGGGGCGGTCGTCCGGTCCGCGGTGGATAATTCCGCCCTGCGCCCAATAGGTATTTGAATCATGCGGCTCGGAGCGCGTGATTAATGCAATGCGGCGGTTTGGGTTTTCAGCCAGGCGCAACGCAGCGGTTGCGCCTGCAATGCCAGTGCCAATGATGAGGACGTCGGTTTGAATCATGGTAATTGGATATTGGTAATTGGAGTCCAATCTCTAATCTCCAATCTCCAACCTCCTTTCACCCAATCTCAATCATTCTTTTTACTGCCCGTTCAGCGCGGACGCGAATATCTTCGGGGATTTCAATAATATAGCGGTCCTGCTTCAACGCTTCGAGCGTGTCTTCCATTGTGATGGTGTTCATGTGCGGGCAGCGCACCATGCACAGGCGCAGCATTTCCTTGTCGGGATTTGCGGCGGCGATGTTGTCTCCCATCGAACATTCGGTGAGAATCAGATAATGCGGCGCGTTGGTTTCCTGCACATAGCGAATCATCGCCGTAGTACTGCTGGAATAATCCGAAGCGGCGACCACTTCCGGGCTGCATTCGGGATGCGCGAGAATCAACACGTCGGGAAATTGGGCGCGGACGGTTTGGATGTCGTTCACGGTGAATTTTTCATGCACTTCGCAGCGACCCTGCCAGCCAATCATCACTTGTTCCCCGCCCTGCGGCAAAGGGGTTGGGGAGGGGGATTTCTTCGGGAATAAAATGCGCTTGCCTGTTTCGCGCGCAATGTTGCCTGCCAAAAATTCATCGGGCAAAAAGATGATGGTGTCCGCGCCAAGAGATTCCACCACTTTCTTTGCATTGCCCGAAGTGCAGCAAATATCGCTTTCGGCTTTGACATCCGCATAGGTGTTGACATACGTCACCACCGGCACGCCGGGGAATTGCTGTTTGAGCGCGCGCACATCCTCTGCTGTGATGCTTTCCGCCAGCGAGCAGCCTGCTTTGTTGGAAGGCAGCAAAACTTTTTTTGATGGATTCAAAATCTTGGCGGTTTCGCACATAAACTTTACGCCGCAAAAGACATTCACGTCTTTATCGGTTTGCGCGGCTTTGCGGCTGAGTTCCAATGAATCGCCAACAAAATCGGGAATGGAATTGAACAGCGCGGCTTCCATGTAGTTGTGGCCCAAAATCACCGCGTTGCGTTCTTTTTTCAACTTGTTAATTTCCACCGCGAGTTCGGCTTTGTACCGCAACTCGACATCGGGAACAATGTGGGAAAGTTTTTCCTTCATCCCCGCGTACATTTTGTCAATATCGGTCACTTGTGAAAGCATGGTTTCTCCTGTTGGCTCTGACAGGTTTTGAAAACCTGTCAGGTCTTATTATTTATCTTGTAAACTGCAAACTAAAATCAAACACCTTTGCGGAATGGGTCAGCGCGCCGATGGAAATATAATCCACGCCGGTTTCGGCAATGGCGCGGATGTTTTGCAAAGACACGTTGCCCGAAGCTTCAAGCTTGGCTTTGCCTTGATTCATTTCAACGGCTTGCCTCATCATTTCAATAGACATATTATCAAGCATGATTCTTTCGACGCCGAGACTTAACGCGGATTGGACGTCCCGCAGGGTTCTGGCTTCGACCTCAATCTCCAGCCCGCTGTGGGCTTCCCTTGCGCGTTGGACGGCTTGCTGCACGCCGCCCGCGAAGTCAATGTGATTGTCTTTGATGAGAATCATATCGAAAAGCCCGGCGCGGTGATTTTCCCCCCCGCCCAGTTTGACAGCCAGTTTATCGAGCGTTCTCAAGCCCGGGGCGGTTTTGCGCGTGTCGAGAATTTTGGCGTTTGTGCCTGCCACCGCATCCACAAATTGTTTGGTGAGCGTGGCAATGCCGGACATGCGTCCCAGATAGTTGAGGGCTGTCCGCTCGCCCGTCAGTAAAGGACGCGCGCGTCCGCCAAGCCGAATCACTTCGACTTGAGATTCAACCCGCCCGCCATCCTGAATCAGCGGGTCGAATTGAATCGATTCATCCAGCAGATGAAAGACCGCGCGGGCAATTTCCACACCCGCCACCACGCCATCCTGTTTGGCGATGATTTTGCCGTTCATCAGCGCATCGGCGGGGACAATGCTGTTTGTGGTCGCGTCGCCCGCGCCGATGTCTTCCTTCAACGCAAGGCGGATGTGTTCGATGATTTCGTTTTGCATGAAGCCATTATACTGCCTCGATGACAGACTCTTGTTTGGGCTTGCGCAAAAAGAAAAATGGAATGATGAGGGCGAGCAATCCGCCGGGGATGCAGAGCGGCAAAAAGCAGGCGAGATAAAAGCCAAGCAATGAATAGCCGATAACCGCGCCGGTGATGTCTTTTGTGGAGCCGTCCGCGGCGGCGCATTGGACAGAAAAACCGGTCTCGCCGGGGCGGTTATAAGAGGCGGTGTATTCTTCGTATTTCAATTCGCCGCCGGGGCAAGTGAACGGCGCGGTGTATTGAAAGACGGTTTCAGGCTGCGCCGCCATGGTTACACCGGCAATTCCCCCAAAGGCGGTGAGCGCAATGAACGTGGAGGCACAGCACACAATCACCAGCCCGATGATTTGTCCGATGAGGATGCCAGTAAGACGGTTTTTCATGGGAACTCCTTTTTGGAAAACTTTTTTTGTTGGCGGAGAAAGTTCTACCAAACTTCTATCATTAAATTAACCCAAGTTGCTACCCTTACTTAATTTTTTACCGCAGAGGCGCGGAAGATACGGAGAAATTCATTAAAAACTCTGCGCCCTCTGCGTCTCGGCGGTTCAAAACAGGCAACATTTTTTACCGCAGAGGCGCG
>DAOTZP010000250.1:0-10103 GCA_034434265.1 Anaerolineales bacterium
GGCAATCAACACCGAAGGGTTGGAAGTGTTCGTGCAGGAAGTAATCGCCGCGATGACCACCGCGCCGTGTTTCATGGGCATCGAGCCGCCGTTGGTACCAAAGGTCGCCTCGCGGTTTAAGGCTTCGCCCGAAAGTTCGTACCCGCGCTCTTTGATGGGAGCGGTCAGCGCCTTGCGGAAAGTTTCCTTCATCTCCGCGAGGGCGACTCTATCCTGCGGGCGTTTCGGTCCCGCGAGCGAAGGCTCAACCGAAGCGAGGTCAAGTTCGAGGACGTCGGTAAATTCGGGGGCGGGGCTGCCCGCTTCGCGGAAGAGTCCCTGCGCGCGCATGTAGGCTTCCACCAAAGCGACCTGCTCTTCGGAGCGTCCCGTTAATCTCATGTAACGAAGCGTCTCCTCGTCCACGGGGAAGTAGCCCATCGTCGCGCCGTATTCGGGCGCCATGTTCGCAATCGTCGCGCGGTCGGTCAGCGACATGTTGTTGAGACCTTCGCCAAAGAACTCGACGAATTTATCCACCACGCCCTTCTTGCGGAGCATTTGAGTCACGGTGAGAACCAAGTCGGTGGCGGTGACTCCCTCGCGCAGTCTGCCATACAGTTTGAAGCCAATCACGTCGGGCAGCAGCATGTCCATCGGCTGACCGAGCATAACGGCTTCGGCTTCGATTCCGCCCACGCCCCAGCCCACCACGCCGAGACCGTTAATCATGGTGGTGTGCGAATCCGTGCCGACGACGGTATCGGGGAACGCGAGCAAGGCTTCCGAAGTCTCTTTAACCATCACCACGTTTGCCAGATGTTCAAGATTCACCTGATGCACAATGCCCGTCATCGGCGGCACAACGCGGAAATTGGCGAAGGCTTTTTGTCCCCATTTCAAAAATTCGTAACGCTCGCGGTTGCGCTGAAATTCGACTTCGGCGTTGCGGTTCAGCCCGTCGGGGGTGGCGAAGAAATCCACCTGCACGGAATGGTCAATGACCAAATCCACCGGCACAAGCGGATTGATTTTCTTCGGGTCGCCGCCCAAACGGGCGACGGCGGCGCGCATCGCGGCGAGGTCCACGACGGCAGGCACGCCCGTAAAATCCTGCATGACCACGCGGGCGGGCAAAAACGGAATGCCGGGGCGCGCGCCCTGCGGACTCCACGCGGCGATGTTTTTCACGTCGTCCTGCGTTATCTCGCGTCCGTTGCACTGCCGCAGCGCGGCTTCAAGAACAACGCGAATCGAATACGGCAGTTTGGCTAACTTAACCAAGCCTGCTTTTTCCAGCGCGTCAAGGCGGAAAATGACATACTGCCTATCGCCCACTTTTAATGTGTCGCGGGAATTAAAAAAGTCTTGCATAGGATACTCCTTGGGTATGAGGGTTTCTCACACCACAACGAAGAACACAAAGGAGCGCCTTTGATATCCTTTTTTTTATGTGGTGGAATAAATTGGGAATGTTGTATTATAAAGAAAATCAAGGATGCCCTGATTTCCGCGCTGGATTTTACCACACTGACGATTTTTTTTCACTCTGCTATAATGCGCTTATGATTCTCAATCTTCCTTTCATCCTTGAAACGCGCCGCAATCACGCGCTTGAACATGCCACCTTGCACATCCTCGCCCGTTCGCACAAAGGCAGCATGGCGGGACATTCCAACCCTACGGGCTTTTTTCTGCTGGGAAACTTTTCCACGCAGGAAGTCTGGTTTGCAGTTGCGGAAGCGCTGGAAAGATTGCGTCAAGGAGAAAGCGGGCTTGCCATTCACGAAGGCTGCGGCACAAACATGGCGACCAACGCGCTTTTTGGCGCCGGGCTGAGTTGGCTCGCAATCAGCCGGGCAAAATCCACCCTCATGCGAATCCTGCTGATTCCGCTGGCGGTTCTGTTTGGCGTCATCGGCATACTCATTGCCCGCCCGCTGGGACCAAAACTTCAGCAGCATGTCACCACCGAAGCGGATATGGGCAGCCTGCAAATTGTGGATGTCATCCCCATCCGCAAGGGCGTGCATCGAGTCATCACCCGCTAACCTGCCGCCCGTATGCCTCATTTTTTCTTCCTCTACGGCAACGATGAGTTTGCCATTGCGCGAAAAGTCAAAGAGTTTGAAGCGGACTTCCCCGACCCGACCACAGCGGGAATGAATACGGCGCGGTTTGAAGCGCGCGAAGTCAGCGATGAAGAGCTCAACAACGCGCTCAACGCCATGCCGTTTCTTGCGCCAAAGCGGTTGGTCATCCTTGCCAACCCTTCCTCCAAATACAAAGACGCCGCATCCAGAAAACGCTTTGCCGAATATCTCGTCAAACTTCCCGAAAGCGTCAAGTTTGTCATGTATGAAACGGTTGACCCAAAGGATGCGGATAAACATTGGCTGGTGAAACTGGGCGGAAAACATGCCGCGCTGAAAACACAAGCGTTCTTCCTGCCCAAGCAGCGCGACATGCCGGGCTGGATTATCAACGAAGCGAAAAATCAAGGCGGGAAAATCGAACCGCCCGCCGCCGCCAAACTGGCGGAAATGACCGGCGTGGATACAAGGCAGGCGGGCATGGAACTTTCCAAATTGCTGGCGTATGTCAACTGGGCGCGCCCCATTCAAGCCTCGGACGTGGACGCCGTGTGCATTGTCACCTCGCAGCAAAGCGTGTTTGACTTTGTGGACGCGCTCTCGCAAGGCCGCGGCAGGCAGGCGCAAAAACTTTTACATCGGCTATTGGAAAACGAAGACCCCTTTCAACTGTGGGGCATGGTAATTCGCCAGTTCCGTTTGCTGCTGCAAGCGCGCGAAATTTTAGACGGACGCGGCAACAAGGACGATGTGGCGCGCGCGCTGGGCGTTCATTCGTTTGTCGCGGAAAAAGCCGCCGAACAGGCAAGCCGCTTTTCGATTGAGGCTTTGGAAAACATTTACCGCCGTTTGCTGCATATTGACGAAAGAGTCAAAACGAGCCAAATTACGCTGGATTTGGCTCTGGACGCGCTGATTGTCGAACTGGCGGGGTAATCAAAACAACGCGGGTTGATTCGCCTCCCCGTCCTTTCCGCTCCACCCGAATTTTTTCAAATCAATCCGTCCTTTTTCATCAAAGACGACGCCCTCATCTTCGAGCAAAACCCGCTGGCGGTCTGCGCCGGGGCGCGCGCTGATTTCGCCCTTCGCGTTAATCACCCGCTGCCAGGGGACGTCGTCCGGGCAGGCTGCCATTGCGCCGCCCACCCAGCGCGCGCCAAACGCCGCGTAGGTTTCCAGCTCCACCCCGGCGGGCGGCGGAATCATTTTGGCAATTTGCCCGTAGGCGGCGACCTTTCCGCGCGGAATTTTGCGGACGAGAATCCAAACCTGCTCGTAAAACGCTTGCGGGTTGGGAGGGGAGGAAAAAGCAGGCATAAGTTTAAGGAATGAAAAATGAGGAAGCGCCCAGCATCACAAAAAACAGTCGCGCGTTGTTTATCATCATTAACAGCGCAAATACAAGTAAAGCGGATTGAAACCACGTCCGTTTTGCAAAGTCTTTCCAGCCAAGCGCAAGAAAAAGAACAATGGCATGTATCCAGTTTGTGGCGTATAAAAACAACTCTTTTCCAAACCAAAGGTGAAAGGTAAAACTAAACAGGACGATGAGCGCAAAGGAAAGAGGAAGCCAAACATCCTCTTGTTTCAAATTTTTTAAAAGTCCAAAAATGCCAAAAGCGGCAAGCGCCAGCCAGCCTGCGGCAAGCGCCGTTCCAAACGTGGTTTGATATTCGCTGAGCTTCATGTGGTCGGGGTCAAAGCGGTGAACCTTCCGGCTCACGTCCACCATCCAGACTTTGAAGAAATTAATCTCATGCGGAAAGACCAGCGGGTCCGGCGCGACAAAACTATATGCAAACATCACCCTGCCGACCGCCATGCCGCGCCGCAGCGAGGGGTTGAACGTATTGCGTCCCTCCGTGTCGTAGGCGGACAAATCGAAAAAGTAAGGGTGCGCGCGCGGATAAACGGCGTTGTTCAGCAAGGCAAGCGGAAACGCCAGCGCGGCGACGATTACGCCGTATAAAATCCACTGCTTTAAATTTCTTTTTCGCAGCGCGAAGAGAATGGAAGGTTGAATCAAATTGGAGAGGGTGATTCCAAAAGAAAGCAGCCCCGCGGCGATAAAGGCGGGCAGCGGCGCGTCCTTTAACGCCATCAGCGCGGCGCTCATCGCCAGAACGGCGAGGAAAATATAAGTTTCCAGCAGCGCGCCAAAAATCAAGTGACCGGCGGAGCCGCCCAACAGGGAAGCAATCAGCAAGGCGTACACTGTGCTGCCTGTTTTTTGTTTGACAAAATACCATGCAAAAAAAACGCAAAGCGCGCCGCTGATGGGAGGAAGCAAAAAGGCGGCGGAAAGACGGTCTCCGCTTAAAAACCACGAAAGCGCGGCTGTCACAGGACGAATAATGATTAAGACAAACGGATGCGCGGCGCGCCAATAAAAGTCTTGATACGCGTCTGTGGCAAAGCGCATGCGCCACATCCAAACATCGGTATCAAAAAAGATGTCGTCCAGGTCAAAGACGGGTTGGTTAAAGATAAAAGAAAAGGTAAAGTAAACAACAAAAAATGGCAGAACAATCAATATTCCCGCAAGGTTGGAGTCCATGCTGCTAAAGATGACGGTTTGCGTCCAATGATTCTTAATCAACATATCGCGGATGAATTGAGCGAGCGGAAATGCAAAAAAAACGGCAAGCAAAAACGGCAAAATTTGCGGATGTTCCAAAAAAATATAGCGCGTGTCAAACATTGCGGGGAAACGCGCGGCGGCAAGCAGCATCTGAATGGCGAATATCAACAACCCTGTAAACAGCGCAAGAGCGGTGAAAAAGCCGCCGCGGCTGGAAGCGAACAACAGTTCGGCTTTGCGTAATGCGCGGCGAAAGAAAAGCGCGGCAAAGGCTTGGCTGAGGAGCGCAATCACAAACAGCGAGGAGAAATCCGCGTGGAAGTTTCCCAAAAATCCGCATATCAGATAGGATGCGGGCAAAGCCAGCAGCCAGGCAGCCGGAACGCGGGGTAAAAATATATCAGGGGAAAGGATACTCGCAAATCTTTTCATGATGTTTCAGTCTTTCAATAAATTCAACGCGGAGCAAGATATTTGTAGTAAAAAGACCGCCGCACATTGGCGACAAAGTTCAACACGAGCTTATGCCTCAACTTTTCCAAAGAGTAGATATTGTCGGCGATGATGGCGTTGGGATTTTCGTATTCCGGCACGCCGCCTTGAATCAATTCCTTCGCGGGCTGGCGGGCGGGCTTGGCTCTGGCGCTTTCTTCCAGCGAATAATATTGAACCGTGCGGTACATCGAGCGGTTGATTTCATACAGCGGAGTCAACGCGCCGACGAGCAGCATGGCAGCCAGAACGGCGCGCAGCAGGCGGGGGGAATTTTCGTCGAACAGGGCTTTGCCCGCCGAAAGCATGAGGAAGAACAGCGGGGCAATCGAAACGCGCATGACGAAATCCGTCCCGCTGCCGATTTGAAAGAACGGGATGAGCGCCAGCAGGATTCCGGTGAGCATAAAACGCGGGCTGCGCCAAAGGCGGGCGAGCAGCAGCAGCCACATCGCGCCGCCTTCCAGCAAGACGAAGGGGAGAATGCGCGAAAGCGGCAGACCGTTGAATCCGCGCGTTTGGGCGGCGGTATTGGAGGAGAAGTAAAGAAACGATACGGCAAATATCAAAAAGGCGGCGGCGAAAACGTCCCAGCGAATCTCTTTGAAAAACGCGCCGCGCCGAAGGCGGAGCTCCTGTATGCCGTCGAGCAGCAGGTAGAAAAACATGCTCACGGCGACCAAAGGCGCGAAGAAGAAACACAACGCGCCCGCGAGGAGTTTGACCTCGATGCGGCGATGGGTCAGCAGCAAAAGAAAACACAGCCACGCGGGAACGGCTTGATTGAACACCCAAAACAGCTGCGTGGTCATGGAGGAGTATTGCAAATGGTCCATCCATACTTCCAGATGGCTGAAAGGGGGAAACAATTTCGGGTAATCGTCCGGGTAAAGCAGCGCGCCGAGCGCGTCCATGCCGCTGAAGAAAATCAACAGCAGGGAGGCTTTGAGCGCGGAGGTTTGCAGCGCGTCGCTGAGATGCAGGAAGACGAGAGTCAAGCCGCCAAAGGTCCACGCAAAGAGGGCGAAGTTTGCCGCCTGCCAGCCGAAGAATTTTCCCACCCAAACGGCGGGCAGCCAATAGCCGACGTAATACACCAGCATTTTGATTGGACCGACTTCGGGCGCGGCGTACACGACGGGCAGGTCGTAGCGTATCAGGTCGTGAAAGACGGCGTTGCGCCAATTGTGGTCCCAGTTTTGAAAGGCGTACCCGCCGATGCCGGAGAGGAGAAGCCAAAATGCGGTAATGAGCAATTGGTAAATGGAGATTGGAGATTGGAGGCTGGTAACTGGGAATTGGGAATTGCGGTCCAGTTGAATGAACGCCCAAATCAGCAGCGCAATCAGCGGAAGCGCAAAAATCAGCCGCAGCCAGCCCAACACAAAAAGGGCGAAGGGAAGGAGGAGATAAAGAAGCGTGAGGCGGTGGAGGAGTTTCACGGGGGTTGGTAATTGGTAATTGGAGATTAGGGGTTGAGTTTATAAATGATGAAGTCGCCTTCATCAACTTCAATGGAGTAATTTTGATTCAAAAACTCGCGGAGTTCGGGAAATTCGCGGGAGGTGTCTTCGCCGCTTATCCAGGGTTTGTCAATGGCGGTCACTTCCACAATAAAGCGCGGCTTGGCTTCGCTTAACTGACGGAGGAAATCTTTCCGCAAGCCTTGAATGTAGGGATTGGAAACGTGATGATAGAAATAAAAGTCGAAGACGTAGCGGGTGGCAAGCGGGGCGCGGGTTTGCAGCATGGCAAGCAGCGTTCCGCCCGTCCAGTCCAATGGTTGAACAGTATCGCCTTGCCGCAAATTTTCTTCGAAATATTCGGCGATGACATAGGCGCGGTCGGATGTTTTGGCAATCGGTTTGTTTTCCCATTGGCGAATGAAAGTGTTAGAGGGGCGGACGTGGATGAGAATGGCGGCGAAAAGGAGGAAGAAGGAAAGATGAGGGAGGAATTTGGCAATTGGAGATTGGTAATTGGTAATTGGGCGTTGGGGATTGCTTAATGCCAAAGAGGACAGCAGGCTAAGCGAATACGCCAGCGGGATGTAATGATATTCAAAGAATTGCCCGGTGAAGACGGGGTAGAGGGCATAGCAAATTACAAGACCCGCAAGGACATAAGCGTATCTTTTATTTTCAGGCGGGGCGATGTAAATTCCAATCAGCGCGGGGAGAAGCCAAATTCCATAGCCGCCGAGTTCAACGGCTTGGGTGAGCAAAAACGCAAGGCGCGTTTCGGGCGGAGTGATTTCCATCTGCCCGTTGATTTGCGAATACAATCCCCAATAATTGAGGGCAATGTCGAGGAAGGGCGCAAGGGAGTTGGTGAAAGCCAGCCATGCAATCACAAGCAGGATGGGGAGCGCAAACCCAACGCCAACGGGGAGCAGGAATCGCATGGGGCGTTTGTCAAATTTTGCCATGTGAAAAAAGGCAAGCGGGATGAATCCCAGCGCGGCGTGAGGTTTGATGACTGCCGCCAGCCCGAATAAAATTCCACTGATGAAAAAGCCGCGCGCGGTCAAGTTGTCATGCTGAAAATGAATCCAATAAGCGGCTGCAATGAATGGGAGGAAAAGATATTCGCGCTGCAAGGACATGAACGCGCCGCCTTGCATGTACATCAACCCGAAGAGCAAAGCGGAGGCGGCGGCGGGAATGTTCCCGAACCGGCGCATGAGCAGGAAGGTGATAAAAAGCAGCGCGGAAAGGATTGCAAGGTCAAGCAGGCGCAGGCGGAATGGACCGAAGTTTGAGAGCAAGCCCAGCAAATAATAGAGGATGTAAGCGCCGGGCATTTGAAAGTCGAAGATGTCGCGGTAGGGCATGTTACCGCTTTGCATGAGAAAGGCTTCATAAAGCAGCGGGGCTTCATCGTGGACAATGTGCCAGCGCAGCGAAAACGCGGCTTGCACAAGAAGGAAGGATGCCAGCAAAACCAGCAAAAGAATTTGAAGTTTGCGAATCATTTAAGGTATTTTTCTTTAAGATTCATCATTCAAACATTCCCCCGGCAATTTGTTTTTCGATGGACTCGCGGTTTTGATTGAATTTGAATTGCGCTTCGATGCGTTGAAAGCAGCGGTTTTCGCCAATGATGATTTTACGGGCGTAATAGACATCGCCGTTTGGTTCGTATTCAACGCTGAGGTCGTTATCCAAATCCACGCGGGCGGTGACGCTTTCGCCGCAGCGCAGGCATTTGACTGAAAAAACATAGTAACGTTTTTCAGGTCGTTTGGGAGCGCGGGAAAAGAGTTTTTTAAGAATGTCCATGAATTAGAATTTCCATTTTTTCAACACATCCATTGCCTTGTAATGCGTCAGGTCCAATTGCAGCGGGGTGATGGAAACGTATCCCTGCGAAAGCGCGCCAAAGTCTGTGCCGTCTTCCACCACGCCTGTGGGCGGTTCGCCGCCAATCCAATAATAGGGTTTGCCGCGCGGGTCAATGCGCTCGTCGAGCGCGTCGCGGTACACGCGGAGTCCCTGCCGCGTAATCATATATCCTTTCAGTTCGTTTTCTTTAAGGTAAGGGACATTAACATTCAATACCACGCCTTCGGGCAGTCCATCCGCAATCACCCGTTCCGCAACCTTGCGGGCGACTATGGCGGCGGTGGAATAATCCAGATTGCCTTTGAATCCTTCGGGCGAATCGAGCGAGACCGCGATTCCCTTCACGCCTGCAATCACCGCTTCCATCGCGGCGGTGACTGTGCCGGAATAGGTCACGTCATGCCCGATGTTGGCGTTGGGATTGATTCCCGAAACGACCAAATCAATCTTGCCTTCCACCAAGCCAAGCAGGGGAAGCGCAACGCAATCCGAAGGCGCGCCGTCGGACATGAAGGCGGGCGTTCCATCCGCGAGGAAGGTTTCCTTCACCCGCAGCGGACGTTCCATTGTCTTGACATGACCCGAAGCGGACCAGTTTTTATCGGGCGCGAACACGGTCACATTGCCGAGTTTTTTCATCTCTTGCGCGAGCGCCAAAAGTCCGGGCGCCTGCACGCCGTCATCATTGGTGACAAGAATATGCATGGGAAGTTTCCGATTTTGGATTTACGATTTTGGATTTGCGATTTATGATTGAAATTATAACGCCATGACCTTAAAAAAACATTTAAGGTATTGCGTTTCAAAACAATTCAACCCGCCATTCTTTTTGAAGGCGGCGTATTAAATCAAACAAGGAGAATTTGAATGCCTCAAAAACCTGTAAACGTAAACGCGAACAAAAGCAAAAAAGAGTTCGCCATCACATGGGATGACGGGCATGTCAGCGTCTATTCGTTTGGGCTGCTGCGCGCCGCCTGCCCGTGCGCCTCATGCCGCGGCGGACATGAGAACATGAAGTCGGAACCGGATGAGGAAGTGTTCAGCAGACAAATGGAAGATTCCGCGTCCACCCGTCTGGCAAATATTGTGGCGGTTGGCTCATACGCGCTCACCATCGTCTGGGAGGATGGTCACGATTACGGCATTTACAACTGGCATTATCTTCGGGCGTTATGCCCATGCGAAGCGTGCCGCGCGCAAAAAAAATAACAAAGCAAAATTTTGTTATACTCGCGCCCTATGAACGAAACGAAAGAACCCAATTTTTACATCCGCGATGTGCCAATTTACGGCGATGTGATTCTCGCGCCAATGGACGGCTATTCCGACTGGCCCTTCCGGTCCATCTGCCGCGAGCTGGGCTCGGCAATGAGCTACACGGAATTTATCAAAGTGGAAAAAATCCTCAGCCGTTCCAAAGAACCCGCCAAACGCGCGTACTTTACCGAAATTGAGCGCCCCATCGCCATTCAAATCTACGGCGACGACCCGGATTTAATTTTGCAAGCCGCGCTCAAAATGGAGGAACTGTACCAGCCCGATGTCATTGACCTGAACATGGGCTGCCCCGCCAAAACCATTGCAGACCGGGGCGCGGGCGTCGGCATG